>CAYLHD010000001.1:0-12209 GCA_964383545.1 uncultured Candidatus Saccharibacteria bacterium
TGATTTTAATTCAATTGACTTTTCTTTTACCCTGAATATACTAATTATATTAGTATATTAATAGCTTATTATAAATAATATGGAATTTTTAAAAGACGGTAAGTACATTATAGGGTTTTTGATCGGGGTTATTTGTTCTTTTGTTATAATGGGTGGGATTAAAAATAATCAAAATGAAGGTAATTTAGCGATGGTTCCTAATAACAGTGATTTGGTTGTTGATGATAAATCAGTGGTTGAGGAAGATACAAAAGGAGTTCAAACAATTCCAAGCACTACTACAAAAACACAGAATTTAGCAAAGGAGACACCTGCTGTTGATAATCAAAGTCAAACAACTATGAAGCCAGAGGATCCTCATAGTCCTCAACTTCAAAGACTAGATTTGATTCTAAGGGAAACACAAAGAATGGTGGATCGTTTAAAGAGAGATATCAGAACAACAGAAATAAAGAACCAAACAGCTACCTTACTTAATCAGAACTAATAGACAGATATTTTAACAGCCCTAGTTAAGGGCTGTTTTTGTCTTGTTGTGTTTTTTCGACTGATGTGTTTTAATAGTATTTGTAAAGATCAGAGAAAGCAGGCATAGTTTTGATTTAAAACTAATAGGTCCTACTTAGGTCGAAACATTCGTAAGGATGTTTTTCTCTAGATCTTGTTAGTAATAATAAGATTTTTTTAATTTTATAACATGTTTAGCGCTTCAAGTGCTAAATAAATACAAAATTAAAATTTAAATATGGCAATTACAAAAGGGAAGAAAGAAGAAGTTTGTAAAAAAATAGAAAGCATTGTAAAGGATTTCCCAACTGTGGTTTTTGTTAACTTTCATGGTTTGAATGTTACTGATACAACCCAGTTAAAAAATTCTTTAAGAGAAGAAGATTCTTTTTATACAGTTACAAAGAAAACTTTAGCCAAGAGGATTCTGCAAGATTCTCCGGTGAAAGGAGAAATTCCAGAATTAGAAGGAGAATTGGCTTTAGCTTATAGCTCGGATCAAATAGCACCAGCACGTGGTGTTTACGAGTTTCAAAAGAAGCATAAAGATAATATCTCAATTTTAGGTGGTATTTTTGAAGGGATGTATGTTGATAAGGACAAAATGTCTTCAATCGCTCAAATTCCTTCAATGTTAACGTTAAGGGCACAATTTGTGAACTTAATAAATTCACCAATTCAAGGTTTAGTTATAGCTTTGAATGGGATTGCGGATAAAAAAGAGGCTTAGAGAGAGGCCTTGCCTCTCATAAAGATTATTAGGAAATTAATTAAAAAATTAACATGACAGAAGATAAAAAAACAGAAGATACAAAGGTGGTGGAAGATATTAAAGAAGAGGTGAAAGCTCCCACTCCTGTTGAGGAAGCTAAAGTAGAAGAGAAACCCGTAGAAGCTGTAAAAGAAGAGGTTGCTTCTGATGAAGGTCAAGATGTAGAAGTACCTAAAAAGTTTAAAGCAATCGTTGATGCTGTAGATTCAATGTCAGTTTTAGATTTGTATGAATTGGTTAAGTTACTAGAAAAGAAATTTGGAGTTTCAGCTGCAGCAGTAGCAGTTGCTGGCGGATCAGCTAACGGTGATGGAGATGAGGCTGAAGAAAAAAGTTCTTTTGATGTAGAACTTACATCTTGTGGTGCTCAAAAGATTGCTGTTATTAAAGTTATTAAAGCAGCTTTAGGCTTAGGTCTAAAAGAAGCTAAAGAATTAGTTGACGCTGCTCCAACTTCTTTAAAGAAAGATATGAAGAAAGATGAAGCCGAAGCTTTGAAAAAAGATATTGAAGAAGCTGGTGGAACTATTGAGTTAAAATAATTTTTAAGAATTATTAAACAGTGTTAAAAACAGAGTCTCTAAAAAAGACTCTGTTTTTAATATTTGTGGACACTTAAAAAAATGTTATAATAAATTTCAATGGAAACTTTATCTAAATTGTTTGGTAGCATGGCCAAAGTAAAAATAATGAAATTATTTTTATTTAACCCTGAACAGGTTTTTGATAATACTGAAATCTCTGAGAGGACTAAAACTAATACAACTATTTTAAGGAAAGAGTTAAATTTATTAGAAAAAATAAAATTTATAAAAAAGAAAAGTTTTTTTAAAAAGATTGAATCTGATAGCAATAGTAAAAAAGTCGCCTCTTCGGCGACCCGCCGAAAAGGCGGAAAAAGAATAAGTGGTTGGGTGATTAATAAGGATTTTGAGTTTTTAATGCCATTACAGAACTTACTTATTGAAAATGGTTCTTTAGGAGAAAATGAGATAATTGATAAATTAAAGAAAGTTGGTAATCTAAAATTAGTAATAATAGCAGGAGTGTTTATTCAAGATTTAAATAGTAGAGCCGATATACTTATAGTAGGGGATAACTTAAGTGATTCACTTCTTGAAAAATCTATTCATACTTTAGAATCTGAAGTTGGTAAAGAATTAAGATATGTAGTCTTTGAAACGGCTGATTTTAAGTACCGTCTAGGTATTTATGATAAATTGTTAAGAGATATTTTAGATTATTCTCACAAAAAGTTAATAAATAAGATAGGCGTTTAAAGATATATTTATTTATCCACAGTTTTTTTCTCTAAATTGTTGTTTAGGTGTTATTATTAGTTTTATAAATGAATAAAGGGTCGTTAAACTACAATAATTAAATTAATATTATTTTAATTAGTGTGGTCAGCATTTATTATTAGTTATTATTAATTTTTGAGTACTTAAAATATAAATAAAATATGATTTTACAAACATGGAGTGAAGTATTGTCTCAATCTTTTCAAAATCTCTGGGTAGGTGTAGTTAGTTTTATACCTAACCTAGTTGTAGCAATAATAATTTTTATTATTGGTTGGATAATCAGCGCCTTGTTAGGTAGGGTTATCTCACAAATGGTTCGTTCTCTTGGTATTGATAAAGTTTTAAGAAGAACGGGTGTTGAGAAAACTTTGAACAAAGCAGGCTTTCAATTAAATTCAGGAAAATTTATTGGGTCGTTGGTTAAATGGTTTATTATTGTTGTCTTCTTGGTAGCATCTTTTGATGTACTTGGTTTAAGTCAAGTAAATCAGTTTTTGCAACAAGTAGTATTACTTTATTTGCCAAGGGTAATCGCAGCAGTATTCATTTTGTTAGTAGCAGCTGTTATTGCTGAAGCTACTGAAAATCTTGTAAAAGGTTCAGCAAAAATGGCTGACGTTAAAATTTCTCATTTTCTAGGAGTAATGTCTCGTTGGTCTATTTGGTTCTTTGCTATATTAATGGCTCTTTATCAAATGGGAGTAGCTGCCGCTTTTATTCAGACTATTTTCACAGGTTTGATCGTTGCTCTATCACTAGCTATTGGACTTTCCTTTGGTCTCGGTGGTAAAACAGCAGCAGGGGAAGCTATTGAAAAATTTAAGAAAAATATTAGGTAAATAGATTTTTAAATTTAAAAGTAAAAATCACCCATTACTTCTTGGTTTAGAAATGGGTGATTTTTTGTATTTTAATTGACAATATCTTAAATTTTGTTAAGATGTAGTTGTTAAATCGGACTCCGATAAGGGGTTTATTATTTTATATTGTATGACTAGATCACTAAAAAAAGGTCCCTATGTGGACGAAAAACTTTTGAAGAAAATAGAAGGTAAAAAACCAGCTGATATAGGTGTGGTTAAAACATGGGCTAGAGCTAGTCAAATTTCACCAGAGATGGTTGGATGGACGTTCGGAGTTCATAACGGAAAAGAACATAAAGAAGTTTTTGTTACAGAAGATATGGTAGGTCATCGTCTTGGTGAATTTTCTCCTTCTAAGAAATTTATAAAACATGGAGGTAGAATGCAGAAGGAATTAGATCAGAAGAAAAAAGATGCAGAGATTACTGCAGCTAAAGCAGCTAAAGCATCTGTTTAAATAATTAATTATGACAACTGTAAAAGCAAAATTAAACAATTATAGACAATCACCAAGAAAAGTTCGCTTAGTTGCTGACTTAATTCGCGGTAAAATGGTTGAAAGAGCTATGCAAGAGCTTCGTTTTGTGAACAAGAAAGCTACTAGAGCGGTGAAAAAGCTTCTAGAGTCAGCTGTTGCAAATGCTAAAAATAATAACGGTTTGAAAGAAAAAGATCTAATTTTGAAAGAAATTAGAGTAGATAACGGTTCAACCATGAAAAGGTTTAGAGCTGGTGCAAGAGGTCAGGCTTATCCTTTAAAAAGAAGAACTAGCCATATTTCAATTGCTCTTGAATCAGTTGAAGATTCTGTTAATCAAGAGAAAAAGAGTAATTTATCAAAAAAAAGTAAAGATTCTTCGGAAAAACTAGAATTAAAGAAATAATTATGACACATGTAGTACATCCATACGCGCAAAGATTAGGGATATTAAGAGATTGGAAATCTCGCTGGTTTGGTTCGCGTGAACAATATCGAGAATATTTAAAGAGTGATGTATTATTACGTGAATTTTTAGAGAAAAAATTAAGAAAATTTTATATTAGTTCTGTTGAAATGGAAAGAAGTGAGAAGCTTTTAAGAATAATAATCAAAACATCAAGAGCTGGAATGATCATTGGAAGAAGTGGTGAAGGTGCTTTGAAATTAAAAAATGAGGTTTCTAGTTTTTTAGATAAAAATAAGTTGTCTAAACCAAAGGAATTGAAAATTGATATAGAAGAAATAAGATATCCAGAAACAGACGCTGCGATTGTTGGAATGATGGTTGCTGAAGGGTTAGAAAAAAGATTACCTTTTAAGAGAGTTCTAAAAACAACTGTAGAAAAGGTTTCAGCTAATCGTGATGTAAAGGGTGTTAAGATTAGTTTGTCCGGTAGATTGGGTGGAGCAGAAATGGCTAGAAGAGAAAGTCTAAAAAAAGGAAGAATTCCTCTTCAAACATTGAGAGCTGATGTTGATTTTACTAGAGAAAAAGCACATTTACCCTACGGAATAGTTGGTATTAAAGTTTGGATTTATAGAGGAGAAATTTTTAATAAAAAATAAATTAGAATTATGTTATTTCCGAAAAAAGCAAAACACAGAAAATGGCAGACAGGGAGGGAAAATCCTGGTAAGGTTGGTGTTGCTGTACGAGGGAGTAGTATTGCTTTTGGTTCTTTTGGTTTAAAAGCTTTAGCTGGAGCTAGAATAAAGTCTAATCAGATAGAGGCAGCTAGACGAGCTGCTAAAAGATATATAGGGAAGGCTGGTAAGATATGGATTAGAATTTTTCCAGATAGACCTTTTACTTCAAAACCTGCAGAGGTGAAGATGGGAAAAGGGAAAGGAGCTCCTCAAGGTTATTGTGCCCCAGTTAAACCAGGAAGAATTCTTTTTGAAGTTGATGGTGTTGATGAGAAGACAGCTAAAGAGGCAATGAGAAAAGCTGGAACTAAGTTACCAGTGAAGACTAAAGTTGTTAGTCGGATAAATATATAATATAAGATATGGATTTTAAAAAGAAAACAGATCAAGACCTAGAGAAAAATTTAGCAGATAAAAGGGCTGAATTAAGAGGTTTTAGATTTGGTTTGGCTGGTAGTAAAACAAAGAATGTAAAGAAAGGTAAGGAGATAAAAAGGGATATTGCTCGTATTTTAACTGAGTTAAATGTTCGTAAATAAAATTATTATGGAAAAAACAGATAATAAACAGGAAAATAAAGAGGTTGTTTCAAAAAATAGAAAAAAAGTTTTGAGTGGTGTTGTTGTTTCTACAAAAATGAAAGATACAGTAGTTGTTTCTGTAAAAAGATTTGTTAAGCATCCTAAGTATGAAAAGTACAGAACTATCTCTAAGAGGTATAAGGCTGATAATAAAGGGGGAGAATTTAAGTTAGGTGATACGATCAGAATTGAAGAGTGTAATCCAATATCTAAGGATAAGAGTTTTAGAGTAATAAAATAATATGATTCAAGCTCAAACTATAGTAAAAATAACAGACAACTCAGGCGGAAAGGTGGGCCGAGTATTCAAGGTGTTAGGTGGTTCCAAAAGACGTTATGCTAGAATTGGCGATATGGTTGTTTTATCAGTTCAAACAGCTGAACCAAGAAAACAGGTTAAAAAGAAAGATGTTTTGAGAGCTGTAGTTGTAAGACAAAAGAAACAATTTAGGAGAAAGGATGGTTCATATATTAGTTTTGATGATAATGCTGTTGTAATTGTTGATAAAGAAAAGAAAGAACCAAAAGCTGGTAGAATTTTTGGTCCAATTCCAAGAGAAATTGCAGAATTAGGTTATCAAAAGATTATTTCCTTAGCTCCAGAGGTTATTTAATAAAATTTATATGAAAATTAAAAAAGACGATATTGTAAAAATAATTTCTGGTAAAGATAAGAACAAAACAGGTAAGGTTTTGAAGGCTTTTCCTGCTAAAGATCAGGTTATTGTTGAGAACGTAAATATAAAGAAAAAACACCAGAAAGCTAATAAAGGCGGTAAAAAAGGTCAAATTATAGAAAAGACTTATCCTGTTCATGTTTCCAACGTTGCTTTCATTGATCCGAAGACTAAAAGTAGTACAAAGATTGGAAAAAAATTGGTGAAAGACAAGTTTGTTCGGGTAAGTAAGAAAAGCGGGACTGTTTTAAATTAGATTTTTAAAGAAAAGTTATGAATATCAAAGAAAAACAAAAGAAATTTTTTAAAGAAGCAGGAGATGATCTTGTTTACTCTAATGTTATGGAAACACCTCACCTAGAGAAAGTAATTTTAAATGTGGGTGTTGGTAAATCATCTAAAGATAAAAAAAGAATGGAATTAATAAATGACCGTTTAACTAAAATTTCTGGTCAGAAACCAGCTCCACGTAAAGCTAAAAAATCAATTGCTGCTTTTAAAGTTAGAGAAGGAGAAGTGGTTGGATATCAGGTAACTCTAAGAGGTCAAAGAATGTTTGGTTTTCTAGATAAATTTATCGATATAGCTTTACCAAGAACTAAAGATTTTAGAGGCTTACCATTATCATCAATTGATGAAATGGGTAACTGTACTATTGGTATTAAAGAACATACAATTTTTCCAGAAACTTCAGATGAAGAGTTAAGAAATGTCTTTGGTTTTTCCATAACGACTGTAGCTACTTCCAGCGATAAAAAAGAAGCAGAAGCCTTTTTTAGATTTCTTGGTTTTCCTTTTAAAAAGGAAGAAGAAAAGAAAAAAAGAAAGTTTAAAAGGAAGAAATAATCAGAAAAACGGAGAGGTTGGACCTCTCCATTTTAGTAATTATTTATCTGTGTTTTTAAAAAAGTTTGTTCATTTAGTAAAAAAAGTTAAAAACGTTAAAGAAAGGCTATTTTAGATGTTTTTTCGTTGACATTAAGCGGTCTTTTTGATAGTATAAACCAGTATCCGCTATAGTGCGGATTTGTTTAAAAATTGATATATGGCAAAAAAATCAGTAATTGCAAGGGCAAATAAAAAACCAAAATTTTCTTCCAGAATAGTAAGAAGATGTTTTAAGTGTGGAAGAGGAAGGGCATATATGTCAGAATTTGGTTTATGTAGGATTTGTTTTAGAGAGTTGGCTAACGAAGGAAAGATTCCTGGTATTAAAAAATCATCTTGGTAAACGCCTTATCGGCGATCCGCAGAAGAGGCGGAATATGCTTAAGAGGAGATGTTAAACATTAAATAAATTTTTAAGAAAGTAGTAAAAAATAGATATAATTTAATTTTATGAGTAGAGACCCAATTTCAGAATTAATAATAGGTATAAAAAATGCAGGTAAAGCTGGCGGTGATTTTGTTAAATTACCTTATTCTAATCTTAAGATGGCTATAGCTGAAGTTTTAAAGAAAGAAGGTTATGTAAAATCAGTAGCAAGGATGGGAAAAATTCCTCAACGAGTGCTTGAAATAGGAATTGCCTATAAAAGTAAAGATACTCCTAAGATAAAAGATGTTAAAAGAGTTTCAAAATTATCAAAAAGAATTTATCGTGGTACCAAGGATATTGAGTCTGTAAAAAAAGGTCATGGTCTTTCAATTTTGTCAACTTCTGGCGGTATTATGACAGATAAGGAGGCAAGGAGAGCTAAAGTTGGAGGAGAAGTTCTCTTCAAGATTTGGTAGATAAAATATAGAATGTTTGTTTAAGAAAATTATGTCAAGAATAGGAAAACAAAAAATTGAAATACCAGAAAAAACAGAAGTTACCGTCTCAGGTAATGAGGTTTTTGTTAAGGGACCTCTAGGAGAGTTAAAGAAAGACTTAAAATTGGATGTTATTAAGATAGAAATTAAAGATAGAATTGTTTCTTTTAAACCTTTAGAGGAAACTGTTTTTGCTAGATCTCTTTGGGGGACTGTTGCTTCTCATGTTGCCAATATGATTGAAGGAGTAAACAAGGTTTACGAGAAAAAACTAATTATTGAAGGTGTTGGTTTTAAGTCAGAGGTTAAAGGCGAAAAACTAGTTATGAGTTTAGGTTTTTCCCATTCTGTAGAGATAGATATCCCAAAAGGTTTAGAGGTAAAAGCTGAAAAGAATGTTATTACTATCTCTGGTATAGATAAAGAATTGGTTGGCCAATGGACAGCAACAGTTAGATCAAAAAAGAAACCAGAACCTTACAAAGGAAAAGGTATAAGGTATAGTGATGAAGTAGTAAGACGAAAACAAGGCAAGAAGAGTGTTTAATAGTATTATGGATAAGAATAAGATAAAAATAGAAAAAAGGTCTAGAAGAAGAAATAGGACAAGAGCTAAAGTGACTGGAACAGGTCAGAGGCCTCGTTTAGCTGTGTTCAAGTCAAATAAGTATATTTATGCACAAATTATAGATGATGATAAACAAACAACTTTAGCTGCAGTTTCTTCGATTAAAAAAGGAGCTAATGATTTAGTTAAAAAGGCTAAAGAAATAGGATTAGAAATAGCAGAGATTGCTAAGAAAAATAAGATAAAAGAAGTAGTTTTTGATAAAAGTGGTTATTTATATACAGGAAGAGTTAAAGCTCTAGCTGATGGTGCACGTGAAGGTGGTTTAAAGTTTTAATTTTATTTAAAAAAAATGGCTGAAGAAAAAGAAAAAAAAGTGAATAAGGAGGAAGAAGTTAAAAAGGATAACAAGGTTATTCCTGATTCTCCTAAGAGTTCTGATAAAAAGGAAACCCCTGCAGTTGTTGTTGGTGACAAAAAGGAAACTCTCGCAGTTGTTGTCGATGGTGATAAAAAGGTTAGACCAAAACCTGCTTTTAAGAAGAATTCTCATTTTAAGAGAAGGAGACCTGTGCGTCCAAGATCAGAATTTGATCAAAAAATCATTAAGGTTAGGCGAGTTACCCGTGTTGTGAAAGGTGGTAGAAGGTTTAGTTTCAGTGTAGCGATTGTTATTGGAAACAGGAAAGGTTCAGTTGGTGTAGGTGTTGCTAAGGGATCTGATATTTCATTAGCTATTGAAAAAGCAGCTAAGAAGGCTAAGAATAATTTGGTTAAATTGAAATTAACTCCCAATAATTCAATTCTTTATGATATTGAAAAGAAATATTGTTCTTCCGTTGTAAAGATTTTTCCTACTAAAGAAGGTAAGGGTTTAAGTGCTGGTAGTTCGGTTAAAAATGTTTTGGAACTAGCTGGTATTACTGATACGACTTCTAAAATAACTACAAGAAGTAGAAATAAGTTAAATAATGCAATGGCAACATTGAAAGCTTTGGAAGAATTTAAAATATAATTATGCAACTTCATCAAATAAAAAGAAAAAATCCTAATAAGAAATCCGTGCAAGTTGGTAGAGGAGGAAAGCGTGGGAAGACTTCTGGAAGAGGTCATAAAGGTCAGAATGCTAGAGCTGGGACAAGTAAGAGACCAGAGATGAGGGATATCATTAAGAAATTGCCGAAAAAAAGAGGTTATCGTTTTAAGAGTTTTCAAGAAAGACCTACAGTTGTTAATTTGGATTTAATTGAGAAGAATTTTTCTGATGGTGATAAAGTTAATCCAGTTACTTTGTTAGAAAAGTCTTTAATCGAAAAAAATAAGGGCAAATTACCTACAGTTAAGATTCTTTCAAGAGGTGATATAAAAAAGAAAGTAGTCGTTTCTGATTGTTTGTTTTCAAAGAGTGCGAAAGATTTGATTGAGAAAGTTGGTGGAGAGGTAAAAGAGTAAGTAGTTGTAGATTTATATGAATTTTACTCACAAATTAAAATTAATACTTCGAGATAAAAATTTAAGAAACAGAATTCTATTTGTTTTGGGAGCATTAGTTATTTTTAGAGTATTGGCTTCTATTCCAATTCCTGGTGTTGATATTGAGAGATTGACTGATTTTTTTAATAATAGTCAACTTTGGGGTATGCTTAACCTTTTTTCTGGTGGTGGTTTATCAAATCTTTCTATCGTGATGTTAGGAGTATCTCCTTATATTACAGCTTCTATTATTATGCAATTGGCTACTATGATGTTTCCTAAGTTGAAACAAATGTATCATGAAGAGGGTGAGGCTGGTAGGAAAAAATTTAGTCAATATTCTCGATTATTAACAATTCCATTAGCTTTTGTTCAAGGTTTTGGATTTTTAAAATTATTACAGAGTCAAGGAGTTGTTGGCTTTATGGGTAACTTTGAATTATTTACTAATATTGCTGTTATTATGGCAGGTTCTATTTTCTTGGTTTGGATTGGTGAATTGATAAGTGAATATGGTATTGGTAATGGTGTTTCTATTTTAATTTTTGCCGGAATCGTAGCTGGTTTGCCAACTGTTATTTCTCAGTTGTGGATTGGTTTTGAGGTTACTCAGATTCCTCTTTTAATTGGATTTATAGTTGTGGCTCTTATCATTGTTTTGGGTATTGTTATTGTTACGGAAGCAGAAAGACCTATTCCAATTAATTATGCTAAAAGAGTGAGAGGAACAAAGGTTTATGGAGGTGTTTCTACCTATCTACCATTAAGAGTTAACCAAGCTGGAGTTATTCCTATTATTTTTGCGATGTCTATTTTGTTATTTCCACAAATGATTTTAAATTTTCTTTCTAATATAGATAATGCAATGTTACAATCAGTTTCAAATTTTATTTTACGTATTTTAGAAAATGGTTGGTTTTATTCTATTCTATACTTTATTTTGGTGTTCTTGTTTACTTATTTTTATACTGCTGTTACTTTCGATCCAGAGGCGATTTCTACAAATCTAAAGAAGAGTGGAGCTTTTATTCCTGGAATTAGACCAGGTAAATCAACATCTGAATATTTAGGTAAGGTTTTGACTAGAATTACTTTAGTAGGAGCTCTCTTTTTAGGAGTTATTGCTGTTCTTCCTTTAATAATGAAATCGTTAACTGGAATTTCTTCTTTAGCTATCGGTGGAACAGCGTTGTTAATTGTTGTTTCTGTTGTTCTTGATTTGATAAAAAAGATTGACGCTCAAATATCAATGAGAGAATATTAATTAGGAATATAAATTTTATTTCTACATAATTAAGGTACTATAATTAAACGCTCTGCGTATAAATTTTTATGAAACAAGCTTATATTTTTATTGGTAGATCAGGGTGTGGTAAGGGAACACAGGCTAATTTATTAAAAGATTTTTTAACAAAAGAAGGTAAAACTTTTTTTAATTTAGAAACTGGTAATAAATTTAGGGAATTTGTAAAAAAAGATTCTTATTCTAGTCAATTGTCTAAAAAAATTGGAGAAATTGGTGGTCTACAACCAGAATTTTTAGCTGTTTTAATGTGGGCTTCCTCTATGGTAGATCAGGTTAAGGGTGATGAAGATTTTATTCTAGATGGTGCTCCTCGTAAAATAGCTGAGGCCAAGACATTAGATTCTGCACTGCGTTTTTATGAATTCGAGAAACCGATTATTGTTTTTGTAAATGTTTCTAGAAAATGGTCAGAAGACAGACTTCTAGGAAGAGGTCGTGCCGATGATGATACAGAAGAAATTAAAAAAAGATTGGATTGGTTCGATACTGATGTCCAACCAGTGATTGATTGGTTTAAAAGTAATGATTTTTACAATTTTCTTGATATAAATGGTGAACAGACAATTGAAGAAGTTCATCAAGAAATAATGGAGAAGATTCTTTAAAAGGTGTACAATATGTTTTTATTAATTAATTAGTTTTAACTTATTATGTTACCAAATATTTATACAGACAAAGAGATAGAAATTCTACGTGAAGGAGGAACATTTCTTAATACTATTTTACATGAAGTGGTCAATGCTGCAAAGAAAGGTGTTACTTTAGATAGTCTTAAC
>CAYLHD010000001.1:12309-17045 GCA_964383545.1 uncultured Candidatus Saccharibacteria bacterium
TATAAGACTGTTAGTGGTGAAAAGTGTGCTCAATGGGAAGATACTATTTTGGTAAAAAAAGATGGTTTTGAAATTTTAACAAGATAAATTAATAATTAATTATTAAATTAATATGAGTCAGGAAGAAAAAACACTTATTATTATAAAACCAGATGCAATTCAAAGGAGTTTGTTTGGTGAAATTTTAGGTAGATTTGAAAGGAAAGGTCTAAAAATCATTGGAATGAAAATGATAAAAATTGAAGATGTTGTTGTGGAGGAACACTATGAACATTTAAAAGAAAAACCTTTTTTTCAGACATTAAAAAATTATATGCAGTCTTCACCAGTGGTAGCGATGGTTTTGTCTGGTGTTAATGCTATTTCAGCGACTCGTTTGATTGTTGGACCAACTAAAGGTTATGAGGCTGATGCTGGAAGTATTAGAGGTGATTTATCATTAAGTGGACAGTCTAACCTTGTTCATGCTTCTGACGGTCCAGAGACAGCTGAAAAAGAAGTTAAGAGATTTTTTAAAGAAGAAGAATTATTTGATTATGAAAGAACAGATTACAAGTTAGTTTATTCAGAAGACCACTTCTAATTGTTGTCAATCTTTACAGATTTACAAATAGTGTATAATTAAGCTGGGAGCTGTTTGATTGAATAACCTAGCTTTCAAAAAAACAAGAGAGCTAACTGTTTTGTTGCACCGTGGTGTAACATTCGTAGCACTCACCTAGAGATTTTCTAGGGTTATTTGATTCAAATGGTTCTCATAAAAAATTTCATGCTTTATTGCATGGAATTTTTTATTTATGATGTGCCACAAAATCAAAATTAGAGTAAAATTCAAACAGTAAAAAATTTTAATTTTTGAATTTTACTCTAATTTTAGTTTTGTTCTTTGGTATATTATAAATTGTAAATTAAGCATATATTTGATATATTGAAACAATGAAATGTGATAAAATCCTTAAATCTATTATTATTGGTTCAGTTTTTTTGGTGCCTTTTGTTCCTTTGGTAGTGACAGGATCTTTCTTTTTCCCTTTTATTTTTGGAAAAGCTCTTTTGTTTAGGTTGTTGGTGGAGATTGCTTTTGGGGCTTGGTTAATCTTAGCTTTAAGAAATAAGGAATATCGGCCTAAGTTTTCTTGGATTTTAGTGAGTGCTTTATTTTTTACTGGAGTGGTTTTTCTAGCTGATATTTTAGGTGTTAATCCTTTAAAGAGTTTTTGGAGTAATTATGAAAGGATGGAAGGTTGGGTAACTATTTTACATTCGTTAGGTTATTTAATTGTCATAACTTCCACATTTAACTCAGAAAAATTATGGAGGAGATTTTTAAATACTTCTGTTTTTGTTAGTGTCTATGCTGGTTTGCATGGTTTGCTTCAATTGTTAGGTAAGGCTCAAATTCATCAAGGTGGGGCAAGACTTGATGCTAGTTTTGGAAATGCTTCTTATTTGGCTGTTTATATGGTTATTCATATTTTTATAGTAGCGTTTCTCTGGAATCGTCGGCGGGTATGGAATGATTCTTGTGGTTTTTTCTATGGAGCTGTTATTATTTTACAGTTGGTAAATCTTTATTATACAGCTACGCGTGGTGCTATTCTTGGTTTTATTGGTGCTATTTTGCTAACTTCATTTTTAATTGCGATTTTTGAAAAAAAGAGAATAGTTTTGAAGAGAACTTGTTGGGGAATTTTATTAACAACTCTGGTTTTTGTTGGTGGTTTCTTTCTACTTAAGGATGCTAGTTTTATTAGGACTAATCCAGTTTTGGGACGTTTTGCTTCTATTTCTTTAGAAGAGACTACTACTAAATCAAGATTTATGGTTTGGGATATGGCTTGGGAAGGAGTTAAAGAGAGACCTCTGTTAGGTTGGGGTCAAGAAAATTTTAATTATGTTTTTAATAAGAACTATGATCCTGGAATGTATGGTCAAGAAGAGTGGTTTGATAGAACACACAATGTTTTCTTTGATTGGTTAATCGTTGGTGGATTTATAGGTTTATTTGCTTACTTATCGTTATTTCTGACTATTTTATATCATCTATGGAGTAAAAAATATGGTGGTAATTTTTCTTTGGTTGAAAAAAGTCTTTTCACTGGTTTGTTGGCAGGTTATTTTATACATAATTTTTTTGTTTTTGATAATTTAACTAGTTATATATTATTTTTTACTATTTTGGGATTTGTTCATGGTCAGTCATACAAACCAGTTAGTTTAAATAAAGACAGTTGGCTGGACAGTGTTAGTCGTGATACTGTTAATAAAATTGTGACACCTGTTTTAATAGCTTTAACAATTTTTTCAATTTATTTTTTCAATGTAAAGGGTGTTCTTGCTAATAGAGCACTTTTGAAGGCTGTTCGTTCTGGACATCCAGAAGGTGTGGTGGCTAATTTAGAATTTTATAAAAAAGCTTTATCCTATAATTCTTATGCTAATCAGGAAATAAGGGAACAACTTATGCAATTTATTATGAAGACTAAGGATGTAAATTTTGATTCTGAGGTAAGGAAAAGTTTAATTGAATTAGCAGTATCTGAAGCTGAAAAAGAGATTGAGAGAGATCCTCAGGACACTAGGACGGAGGTCTTTTTGGGTTCACTATTGAGTAGTTATTCCCGTGTGGAAGAAGGTTTGGAACATTTGGAAAGAGGTCTTGAACTTTCTCCTAATAAACAATCAATTTATTTTGAAATTGGTTCTATTTATATAAATAATGGCCAATATGATAAAGCTTTCGAAATATTAAAGAGAGCCTATGAATTAGAACCAAGATATGATCGGGCTAAGAAGTTATATATATTATCTGCAATTTTTGCTGAAAAAGAAGACCAAGTTGAGGAAGCTCTGGGACCAATTATTGATTCAGGAATTGATTTTGACATGAACTTTGCCAATGCCTATAAGAAGAAAGGTGATACAAACATGGCTATTCAGATTCTAGAAAAATTAGTTGAAAATAAACCTGATAATCTTCAATATCGTGTTTCTTTGGCTGCAGTTTATTTTGAAGTTGGTCAAAATACAAAAGCTCAGAATGAAATAGAAAAAGCGATGGAAATTGATCCAAATTTTAAGGAGCAGGGTGAGAAATTTATTGAAGAGATTAATGCTGGGATTGGTCAGTAAAATAGTTTTGTTGTAGGAAACATTCCATAAACTTTCTTTGCAAAAACCCAAAATCACTATTTTCGCTCGAGCTGTGCAAGTTTTTTGCTAAGAAGTTTATTACATGTTTTCTTTACAAATCTTTTATTTGAAATTTTTTGAAAACACTAAATAATATAAAATTTGAGCAGTGAAAAATTTTTTGCTAAAGGCATCACAAAAAAATTTCTTAAAAGTCTCAAACCACTTTCAGTGGGTCGGGTGAGATTTTTTCTTGGACTATGTCCAAGAACAGTAATTTTTTTGTTAAAAATTTTAATCCTTAAATTTTATAATATTAGTATTTTTAAAAAGAAGTTTGTTGAGTGTTTTTATTTCTTGTTTATGAAAAATTATTTTATTTTTTTATTTAAATAGCTTTATGTTAAAAATTCAAAAAAATATTTCTTTAGCACGGTACACTACTTTTAAAATAGGAGGGTTAGCAAAATTTTTTTTAAAAGTTAAAACAATTGAAGAATTAAAAGAAGGAATAAGTTTTGCAAAGCAAAATTTAATTCCTTTTTTTATTTTAGGAGGAGGTTCTAATTTACTTGTTTCTGATATTGGTTTTAATGGTTTAATAATTAAAATTGAGATAGAAGATATTCAATTTGAATTTACTAATAATACTACGAAAGTTATTTCAGGGGCGGGAGTTGTTTGGGATAATTTAGTTGCTGAAACTGTTAAAAGAAATTTAATTGGTCTAGAAAATTTATCACTTATTCCTGGGACAGTTGGGGCTAGTGTTGTTCAAAATATTGGGGCTTTTGGTAGAGAGGTCAAAGATTTTTTAGATGAGGTTGAAGTTTTCGATACAGAAACTTTTAATTTAGAAAGATTAAGTAAAGAACAATGTTGTTTAGGTTACCGAGATAGTTTTTTTAAAACTAAACAGGGGAGTAACTTAATTGTTATTAAAGTTGTTTTTAGCCTTAAAAATAACAACAAATTAGATTATACTTATTCTGGTATAAAGGAGAAGTTACCTGATAAAAATATTAAAGTAGGTGATGTTAGGGAAGCTATTATTCAGATTAGAAAAGAAAGATATCCATCTATTGACGAGTGTGGTTCAGCTGGTTGTTTTTTTAAGAATCCTATTATCTCTAAAGATGAGTTTAAAGAATTAATAAAGATTTTTCCTGAAGTACCTTTTTATGATTTACCAGACGGAAAAATAAAAGTTCTTGTTGCTTGGTTGATTGAGAAGTTTGGATGGAAAGGTTATCAAAGTAATGATGTCGGTGTTCACAAAAAACATTCTTTGATCTTAGTTAACCATGGTCAGGGAACAGCAACTGAAATTAAAACTTTAGCAGAGAAGATATCTAATGATATTTTTAAAAAAACAAATTTAAAAATTTCAAATGAAGTTGTTTTTTTAGAATAAACAAAAAATATTTTTTTAAAATTTAAAAATTTAAAAAAAGTTATCCCCTTTTTTTTGTTTTTAAAATTGTTTTTGTTTTTTATTTATAAGATAATTTAATGTAGTGAAGAAAGTTTATTAACAATAGTTTGTGGTCGAAAATTATTGTCGTTTAAAAAATAAAAAATATGCCAGTAAAAAAGAAGAAAGT
>CAYLHD010000001.1:17145-34640 GCA_964383545.1 uncultured Candidatus Saccharibacteria bacterium
AAAAAGCCAGCTAAGAGAAAAGTTGTAAAGAAGAAAGTGGCTAAAAGAAAAGTAGCCAAAAGAAAAGTGGTTCGAAGGAAGAAAAAATAATTCGAACAAAAAAGTACCCCGTTTAGAACGGGGTGTTTTTTTGTTTTTATTAGTGCTTCCAACTTGTTTTTATGATAAAATATCACTTATATGATGAATTTAAAGAGTATTTTTGGTGATCAGAATGAGAAAATTATAAAAAAACTTAGTCCTTTAGTGGCTAAAATAAACTCTTTGGAAGATATTTATTCTAAGATGTCCGAAGAAGAATTAAGACAGCAAACTGATGTATTTAGAGATAGATTGAAACAAGGTAAAACTTTGGAGAGTTTACTGCCTGAAGCTTTTGCTGTTGTAAGAGAAGCCTCTAAAAGAACTTTAGATCAGAGGCATTACGATGTACAGTTGATAGGTGGTATTATTTTAGATCGTGGAAATGTTTCGGAAATGAGAACTGGTGAGGGTAAAACTTTAGTGGCGACTTTACCTGTTTATCTTAATGCTCTGACTGGGGAAGGAGTTCATGTTATTACCGTTAATGACTATCTTTCAAGAAGAGATGCTGTTTGGATGGGACAGATTTATTCTTTGTTGGGGTTGTCTATTGGAATTATAAATCATGATTCTTCTTATCTATATGATTCTGGTCATAAAGAAGTTGATGAAGAAAGAGATGAGACAGGTTCTTTTAAAGTTGTTTATGAATTTTTAAAACCTTGTACAAGACAGGAATCTTATAGAGCTGATATTACCTATGGGACTAACAGTGAATTTGGTTTTGATTATTTAAGAGATAATATTGAATATGATAAAAGGAATTTAAGACAAAGAGGTTATAACTTTGCTATCGTGGATGAAATTGATTCTATTTTAATTGATGAAGCTAGAACACCTTTAATTATTTCCATGCCTGATTCTGAGTCAGAAGGTCTTTATGCTAAGTTTACAGAAATAGTGAAGAACTTTAGAGAAGATGAAGATTTTGAAGTAGATGAAAAGAAAAAAGCTATTAGTTTGAAAGATAGTGGTATTGAAAAAGCAGAAAAGGCTTTGGGTGTTGATAATATTTATACTGATAAAGGAATTAAGTATGTTCATCATTTAGAAACAGCGATTAAGGCTAAGTCACTTTTTACTTTAAATAAAAGTTATGTTGTTAAAGACGGAGCTATTGTTATTGTGGACGAATTTACTGGTAGGATGCAACCAGGTAGGCGTTGGTCAGAAGGTTTACATCAAGCTATTGAATCAAAAGAGGGTTTAAAGGTTCAAAAGGAATCTAGAACTTTTGCCTCTATAACTTATCAAAATTATTTTAGAATGTATCATAAGTTAAGTGGAATGACAGGGACAGCTCAAACTTCATCTGAAGAATTTCAAAAAGTTTATAACTTAGAAACTGTTGTTTTACCAACTAATAAGAAGGTTAAAAGACTTGATAGAAACGATTTAATTTTTCAGACTAAACAAGGGAAATTTAAGGCGATTGCCAAAAAGGTGAAGGAATTAAGTGAAAAAGGTCAGCCGGTTTTAATTGGTACTGTTTCTATCGAGAATAATGAATTACTTTCAGATTATCTTAAGAGAGAGGGTGTAGCTCACGAGATTTTAAATGCCAAAAACCATGAGAGAGAGGGTGAAATTGTTGCTGAAGCTGGAGAGATGGGAAGAGTGACTGTAGCTACTAACATGGCCGGTCGTGGAGTTGATATTAAGTTAGGAGGGTTACCTTTTGATGAAGATAAATATGAAGAGGTTAAAAAAATTGGCGGTTTGTTTGTTCTAGGAACAGAAAGACATGAAGCTCGTAGGATTGATAATCAATTGAGAGGAAGATCCGGAAGACAGGGTGATCCAGGAGAAACACAATTTTTTGTTTCTATGGAAGATAGTTTAATGAGAGTGTTTGCTTCAGATACGGTTAAAAAAATGATGGGACATTTAGGTATACCGGAAGATCAAGCCATTGAAAATAAAATGGTTTCTCGTTCGCTTGAGTCAGCTCAAACTAAGATTGAAGGTTTTCATTTTGATTCTCGTAAACATATTTTGCAATATGATGATGTTTTAAATCACCAAAGAAAAACTGTTTATGAAAGAAGAAGGGTCATTTTAATAGGGGACGAAGGTAAAGTTAGTGAAAAACTTGAAGAAATTTTAGAGACAAAACCAAATGATGAAATAAAACTTATTATTAAAAATAAGGAAGAACAAATTGGCAAAGAAAATTTTATTAACGTTGTTCGTCGGATAATTCTTCAGACTATTGATATGTTTTGGGTAAATCACTTAGAAGCTATGGATTATCTACGTTCTAGTGTTAATTTAAGAGCTTATGGTCAAAGAGATCCTTTGGTTGAGTATCGCAGAGAAGGATTAAAACTTTTTCAAGAGATGCAGGGTTTGGTTAATGATCAGATATTAAGATTAATTCCAAATATTGCTGAAGATGCTTTTATTAGAAGTCATACAGAAAAAAAGATGGAAGAAGTTCATGATCAGGCTAAATCTCTTACACAGGATAAACAATCAGGTAATGTTTCTGGTGTGAAAAGTGAAAAAATTGGTAGAAATGATCCTTGTCCTTGTGGAGCGAAAAAACCAGACGGAAGTCCTGTTAAGTATAAACACTGTTGTGGAAAAAATTAAAATATAAAAATTCTAAATATTATAATAATATGGAAGCTGGTGGAAATAATATAGTAAAAATAATTAAATTTGAGTTGTTATAGATTTTTGTTACAATTATGTTATGAATGAAAATTTTACACTTGTGATCAGTTGGGAGTTCTTTTTGAGTATTGTGGGCAGTTTGATTCTAATTGCTTTCTATACTGGAGGACGTTTTTCTAAAATAGAAAGTTCTATTGAATGGATGAAAGATAAAATTAATGATATTAAAACAGGTCAAGATAATGAAAGTGCTAAAGCTTTTCAAAGTACGTCACCAGTTTCTCTAACAGAAAAGGGGAGTCGGTTGTTAAATGAGAGTGGAATAAAAGAATATATAGAAAGTAATGAAGAGAAGTTAATTGAAATTTGTGAATTGCTAAAAGGTACCAATTCCTATGAAGTTCAGAAGTTTGTTTTTAGCTATTTTAATAAATTAGATTTTGGAGATATATTTGATAAAAAAATAAAAAGTTATGCATATGATCAAGGAGTCAGTACCGATATAATTAGAAGGGTTGGAGCAATTTTTTTTAGAGATATTTGTTTATACAAGTTTGAAATGAAAATAGAAGATATAGATAAAAATAATACGAGACAAATGTTGTAATAGTAAATAAAAAAAGCGTCGACCCTAGGGTCGACGCTTTTTTTGTTTAGTTTTATTTTACTTGATTTACAATTCTTTCAAATGATTCTGGATTTTCGTTAGCTATTTCTGATAGGACTTTTCTGTTTAAATCAATTTTTTTCTTTTTTAGTAAATCGATGAATTTACTATAGGATAAACCGAATTCTCTTACTTTGGCGTTGATTTTAATTGACCATAGTTGTCTAAAGACTCGTTTCTTTTTACGACGATCACGGAAGGAATGCATTGCTGCATGGGTAATGGCTGTTTTAGCTTCACGTTTTTTTGTTGAAAGACCATAACGATAACCCTTAGCTAATTTAAGAATTTTCTTTTTTGTTTTTAGTTTAGTTGTTCCTCTTTTTACTCTTGTCATGATAATTAAATATTAAAATAAATCTTGGTTATTTTTTTGGTAAAAATCTTCGTGTGACTTTGTTTGGTAAATTAAGCAGAGTTAAATTCTTTTTTTTCCTTCTAACGTTTCCTGACTCTTTGGCATTGAAGTGGTTTTGACCTGTTTTTCTTGCCAAAATTTTTCCATTTTTTGTTACCTTTAATCTTTTTGTGTATGATTTATTTGTTTTCATGTTTTTTTTATTTTTGTTTTTCCAAGATGAGAGTTAAACCTTTGGGACTCTTTTTTGGTCCGTCTGCTATTTTATAGTTTTCAGAAACTAACTTTAAAATTCTCTCTAGCCTTTCTTTCAAAAAATCAAATTTCATGTATTTCGATCTGCCGATTAAGAATAAATCAAGTTTTACTCTATTGCCTTCTTTAAGCCACTTGGAAATTCTTTTGGCTTTTAGATTAAGATCGTTTTCACCTGTTCCTATTTTAACTTGAACAACCTTTGTTTCTGTTTTGTGAGATTTAAGTTTAGAACTATTCTCTCTCTTTTTTTGTTCATATTGGAACTTACCGTAATCGGTTATTTTCGCGATAGGAGGTTTACTAGCTGGTGATATTTCTATTAAATCAAGACCAGCCAATTCAGCCTTTTTTATAGCATCATTAGTTAGCATGACTCCTAGGTTCTCACCATCTGGAGCTACTACTCTTACCTCACGGCTTTTTATTTGGTTGTTAATTCTTACAAATTTACTCAAATTAAATTAATATTCCTCCAATAATTTAGTAAATATAACATTTTTATACATAAAAAGCAACGTAGAAAGGGCTTATATCTGCTTTTAAGTTAAAAACATTATTAATTTTTTAAGTTAATGTTTTTTCTGTTATAATGGCTTTAATGTTAGAAAAAAATAGTAATTTAACCTTAAAAATTTTTTCAACTGGTAATTTAAGTACTAATGCTTATTTAATCTTTAATGAACAATCTAAAGATTGTTTTTTGGTTGATTGTCCTGCTCCTATTAATGAATATCGTGATTTTATCTTAAAAAATAATTTTAATTTGAAGTTTATTATTATTACTCATAGTCATTATGATCATATTGATGGTTTATCTGAATTTTTGGAAAGTTTTCCTGTTTCTTTTTATATTCAAAAAAATGATTTATCTATGTTAGTTAATCCTCTAAAGAACGGTTCTTTAGTTTTAGGTACTTCAGCTGTTTCTATAAAGCAAATCCCAGTTTTTTGTAAAGATGATGATATTATTATTTTCGGTGAAGAAAAGATAAAAGTGATTGAAACCCCTGGTCATACATTAGGTTCTATCTCTTTGTTGTTAAATGGTTGGTTGTTTAGTGGGGATACTTTGTTTTATCATTCGGTTGGTAGAACTGATTTGCCCTTTTCTAATCCAAAATATTTACAAGACTCTATTAGAAATAAATTATTTACTTTAGACTCTCAAATAAAGGTTTTTCCTGGTCATGGTAAACCAACTAGTATTGGTGAAGAGAAAGAAAACAATCCTTTTATTGAATAAAAAATTCATGTTATACTGAATTTATTATTAAGTTAAATTAAAAAAACTATGTTTCAATTTATTTTGTCTAATCCTGTTTATATTCTTCCTGGTTTGATTTTTTTGGCTATTCTTTTATTGAGGCAAATTAATCAATATCAAAGAGGAGTAATGTTTACTTTGGGGAAATTTACTGGGATTAAGAATCCAGGGTGGAGAGTGGTAGTTCCAGTTTTTCAATCAATGAAGAAGATAGATATTAGAACCAAAGCTGTTGATGTGCCTGATCAAGAAGCAATTACTAAGGATAATATTCCTGTAAGGATTAATGCTGTGGTTTACTATAAAATAGTAGATTCTGCGAAAGCTATTCTAGAAGTGGAGGATTATTATTATGCAACTTCACAGGTGGCTCAAACTACTATGAGAAATGCAGTGGGTGAAAAGACCTTGGACGAATTACTTCAAAAACGAGCAGAGATCGCTGAACAGATTAAAACGAGAGTTGATAAATTAACAGATCCTTGGGGAATTGATGTGGAATCTGTTGAGCTGAAAGATGTGATTATTCCAGAAGATTTGAAAAGGACTATTTCTAAAGAGGCTGAAGCTGAGAGAGAAAAAAGATCGGTAATTATTAAAGCCGATGGTGATAGAATTGCGGCAGATAATTTAGCAGCAGCTGCGAAAAAATTGAGTGCAACTCCTGGAGCGATGCATTTGAGAACTTTGCAAGCAGTGAATGATTTGAGTTCGGACCAATCTAATACAACTATTTGGATGCTACCAGTAGAAGTATTGGAAGCTATTAAAGGGGTTTCAGAGACATTGAATAAAGGAAAATAATTGTAAATTTTTCTATATTCAAATTTATTAAATAAAAATGTTAAATTCAAATCTTTTGTTTAGAAAAATTTTCCTAGGATTTTTCTTGGCTATTACTATTTTTGTTTGGTACGGGGTCTGGGCAGAAGAGCGCAACGGTTTAATGACTGTTGCGTTTTTGGATATAGGGCAAGGTGATGCAATTTTCATTGAAGCTCCTAATGGTAAACAAGTTTTAATTGATGCTGGTCCTAATAAACAGGTTCTTCGTGAATTATCACGACAAATGGCTTTTTATGATAGATCTATTGATATTGTTATAGCTACTCATCCCGATAGTGACCATATAGGTGGTTTTCCTGCAGTTTTAGAAACTTATACCGTCGATACAATGTTGGTGTCAGGAGTAAGTTGTGAAAGTAATATTTGTGAAAAACTAGATAGGCTGATTGAAGAAAGAAAAATTAATGAGCTTAACGTTACAAGGGGAACAATTCTAGATTTAGGTGACAGTGTATTTTTAGAAGTTCTTTTCCCTGATAGAGATGCTGTTAATTTTGAGAAAAATTTGTCTTCTCTAGTGATAAAATTAATTTATGGAGATAATTCTTTTTTACTGACAGGGGATTCACCTAAAGAGATAGAGAAATATCTAGTTTCTCTAGACGCAACTAATTTGGACGTGGATGTTTTAAAATTAGGGCATCATGGTTCTAAAACATCTACCACAAATTCTTTTATTGGTTTTACTAGTCCTGAAGTCGCTATTATTTCTGCAGGGAAGGATAATCGTTATGGTCATCCTCATCAGGAAGTTCTGGATATTTTAGAAGAATTTGAAATAAAGGTTTTAAGAACAGACAAAGATGGAACCATTGTAATAAAAAGTGATGGTTCTAATTTAATTTATTAAACTTATGGCTATGCGATAGCCATAAATTGGTAGTTACAAATTTAGGCTTTATTTTAAGTCAATTTGATAATATAATGGAATCATGACTAAAACTATTGTTGTTTTGCCTGCTTATAATGCTCAAAAAACTTTAATCAAGACGGTTGAAGCTATTTCTCCTGACTGGGTTGATGAGATTATTCTAGTTGATGATGCCAGCAGTGACCAAACTGTGGCTTTAGCCAAAAAACTTAATTTAAAGATTTTTTTGCATGATAAAAATAAGGGTTATGGTGCAAATCAAAAAACTTGCTATAAGGAAGCTTTGAAAAGAGGGGCTGATTTGATTGTTATGATTCATCCTGATTATCAGTATGATCCACGTTTAATTAAGTATATGGTGTCGCTTATGGAAGATGGTTATTGTGATGTGGTGTTAGGTAATAGGATCAGATCAAGGAAAGAAGCTTTGGCTGGTGGGATGCCTGTTTATAAATATTTTTCTAATCGTTTTCTGTCACTCTGTGAAAATATTTTAAGTGGTTACAATTTATCAGAATGGCATACTGGAATGAGAGCCTATAAAAGAGAGGTTTTGGAAAATATAGATTTTGAAAATAATTCTGATGATTTTGTATTTGATAGTCAGGTTTTATTTCAAGTAATAGAAAAGGATTATAGAATTGGTGAAGTACCAGCTCCTGTTCGTTATTTTTCTGAAGCATCTTCGATAAATTTCATGAGAAGTTTACGTTATGGTTTAATAACTCTCTGGGTGGCTTTCAAATTCTTTCTAAAGAATCTTTTCAAAAAATGAAAAAAAGATTTTATATAGTAGGAATAATTTTATTTTTTCTGTCTTTTTTTGTGGCTTTGAACTGGAATTCTTATTCAGCTCCTTTTGAACGTGATGAAGGTGAATATGCTTATTCAGCTTGGTTAATGAGAGGTGATGGTTTACCTTATCAGGATTCTTTTCTTCAGAAACCACCTTTAATTATTTATACTTATTTGCTGGGACAGGTGATTGCTCCTGTGGCTGTTTGGCCACCAAGAGTGTTGGCTTCTCTGTTTATTCTTCTAACTTCAGTTTTAATTTACTTAGTGGCTAAAAAGGAATGGGGAAGGAGAGTTGGAGTGTTCTCAGCTTTTTTATTTTTACCGCTGATTGGTTTTCCTCCTTTGACGCCTTTTGCTGCTAATACAGAAAAGTTCATGATTTTACCATTAATGGGTTTAGTGGCTCTGTTTGTTTATTTTAAAAATAGTAAAAATCCTTGGGTTTACTTATCAGTCGGTGGTTTGGCAACCAGTGCCATTTTTTATAAACCAATTTGTTTGCCGGTAATACTTTTCATAATTTGTTTTTGGTTGTATTCTCTCTATCAATCTGAGAATAATAATAAATTTAAAGCTGTCCTAAGGCCTTTAGCTTTAATTTTTAGTAGTTCTTTAATGTTTGCTGGTTTGCTGTTGGTTCCTTTTTATAAAGTTTTGCCTGATTTATTCCAAGAAGTGTTTATTTTTAATCTGGCCTATGTGGGAGCTTTTGATAATTCTTTCTATAATTTTGTTAACTATTTAGGTAAATTTTTTCATTATTGGTGGGTTTTATTATTGTTACTATCTGGTTTGTTCATCAAGTTACCTAAAAATATTTTTTATTATTTTTTCTTATTAGGTTTTTCATTATTAGCTATTTTTTCTACTCCTATCGGTCATTATTATTTAATGTTGATGCCTTTTGTAGCTTTATTAGGAGGAGCTTTGTTTGGTTCTTTAGTTGATAGGTTGAATAGTAAAAATAAGAATTTAATTATGGTCGCAACTTTTATTGTGGTTTTTTCTTTAATGCTTTTTCCTTTTAGGTCACAATTATTTTTAAGCCCAACTGGTTTGTCAGAGTGGGTTTATGGAACAGTTAACCCTTTTGGGGAAGCAGAAGAAGTAGCTAATCATCTGGCTAAAATTACCAATCCAGAAGATTTTGTTTTTGTGGCTGGGTCTGAACCTCAAATTTATTATTATGCACAGAGAAAAAGTCCAACTCGCTTTGTAATTACCTATCCTTTGAATTTACAAACTGAGTATAGAGAGACCTATCAAACTGAATTAGTTAAAGATTTGGAAAAAAATAAACCGGAGGCTATTGTAGTTTCTCAGAGAGTTCATAGTGGTCTGTGGAATGAAGGGAGTCCTGAAATTTTTATTACTTATCTAGATGATCTTATTACTAATGATTATACAATTGTGGGTGGCTATGTTTGGGTAGAAGGTCAAGGTGTTTGGTTAGAGCCACTGGATGAGGAGTTGATTCAAAATGCTAGTTTGCTATTATTAAATAAAAATAATGATTAGGCAATTTTTAAAAGATAAATTTTCATTGAAGGGTTATAGACCTTTTCTTTATTTTGTAATTATAGGGTTAGCGCTCTACGGTCAGACTTTGTTTTTTGATTTTACTTATCTGGATGATAATACTTTAATTTTAGATAACCAGTCTTTTCTCAGTAGTCCTTCAAATTTATTACAGTCTTTTAGAGAGGATGTTTTTCATATTGCTAATCATTCAGCTTCCTATTATAGACCTATCTTAACGATATCTTTTATGGGTGATTATCAGATGGGGGGAACGAATCTTTTTGTTTATCATTTAAGTAATATTTTATTTCATCTTTTGTCAGTTTGTCTTCTTTTTGTTTTTCTGTGTAAGTTAAAATATAAAAAAATTATTTCTTTTTTGGTGGCTTTAATTTTTTTGATTCACCCTGTTTTCACCCAAGCTGTAGCTTGGATTCCTGGTAGAAATGATTCATTGCTTACTATTTTCATATTGGCTTCTTTTGTTTATTTTATAAATTTTTTAGAAAGGAAAGACAAAAAGAATTTTATTTTACATTTGCTGTTTTTTGCTTTAGCTATTTTTACTAAAGAAACGGCTTTATTCGCTTTACCTTTGTTTGTTTTTTATACTTATTTTTTAAGCCAAAAGAAGAATAAGCCTTCTAAAATAAAAGTATTATTTGCTTGGTTAATAGTTTTGATTGTTTGGTTTGTGCTCAGGGAATTAACTCTTAATAGTTCTTTTTCTGGAGGGATAATCGAAATGATTAAGTCAATTATTTTTAACTTACCAGCTATGGTTCAGTTGATTGGAAAAATTATTTTCCCTTTTAATTTATCTGTTTTACCTATTATTCAAGATACAACTTTTATTTATGGTTTTATCACTCTTATTATTTTAGGAGTTCTTTTCTTTTTGAAGAAAGATAAACGTTGGAATTATATTATATTTGGTTTACTTTGGTTCTTTTTACTTTTGTTACCTTCTTTTATTCGGATTGGTGAAAATTTATTTCCTGATTTTATTGAGCATCGTTTGTATCTACCTGCTGTTGGATTCTTTTTAATTTTGTTAGAAGTTAATCCTTTTAAAAATTGGCGTAAAAATGATGTTTTTTATTCAGTGATTCTAGGGGTTGTTATTCTTTGTAGCAGTCTAACTTTTTTTCACAGTTTGAATTTTAGAAATAAGAATGCTTTTTGGGAGAACGCTGTAGAGAATTCACCGCACTATCCTTTAGCTCATCGTAATCTAGGAGCAATGTATTTTTTGGATGGTGACTTTGATAATGCAGTAATAGAATTTAAACAGACTCTGGAAATAAATCCTAATGAAGAGATGGCTCATAATAATTTAGGTTTAATTTATTTTAATAGAGAAGAATTTGATAAGGCTGAAGAAGAATACAATAAGGAGATAGAAGTTAATCCTTTTTACGATAATGTCTATTATAATTTAGGTCTATTATATTATAAACAGGGGAGGATTGAAGAAACTATTTCAGCATGGGAAAGGGCTTTTGAAATAAATTATAGGAATTTAGATGCTCTTAGGGGTTTAGTTGTTTTATATCGTGAAAAAGGGGATTATGAAAAATCTGATTTTTATGCAGGAAAAATTAACTAATTATCTGTTATAATATTTACAGTTTTTAAAATGGATAAAATATTAAAAAATACTTTTAAGATAGAATCTTTTGTTTTGAGACAATTTATTATCTATGGTTTTGTAGCTTTGATTCCCACTGCGGTAGATTTTTTCTTGCTTTATTTTCTTACAGAAATTTTAGGTATTTTTTATATGGTGTCTTTGGTTGCGGCTTTTATTTTATCTTCCGTTGTTAGTTATATCTCTCATAAGAAAATAACTTTTAAGAACGAGAGTCAAAAATATATAGCTCAATTTTCAAATCTTTTTGTTATAAGTTTGTGTGGTTTAGCTATTAACATGGGAGTAGTTTTTGGTTTAGTAGAATTTTTTGGTCTTTGGTATATTTTTGCGAAGGTTGTGGCAGCAATGATAACTTATTTTTGGAGTTTTATTATTAACAGACAAGTGACTTTTAAGAAGTTTCAATAAAAAAGAGCGTCTCCTAAAGGGAGACGCTCTTTTTTTATTTTTTAATTAAATTAGTTTAGCTTTTTTGAGAGTTTTATAAGCTCCGTTTTTGTTGATAGTTTTAATACCTTTAGTTGATACATTAAGAATAATAGTTTTATCCAATTCGGGTACATAAATTCTCTTCTTTTGAATGTTTGAATGTTTTCTAGTTTTTCCTGAAGGGTTGAATTTAGTAGCACGAACACGGTTACTGTATTTGCCAGCCATTCTAGTACCTTTATTTGTTATTGGACATATTTTACTCATATTAGTTAGTTTATGGTATCATAATAAGTGTATTTTGCAAACGTTTTTGTAAGAAAGGGGTTAAAATCTTTCACAAACCTTCTTTGCAAAAACACGCATCAAATTTCTCTACCCCAAAGGGGTAGTAAAGAAATTTGTGCTCTTTCTTACAGAAACTGTCCACTCATTGGGTCTTTTGTTTCGCTTTGCTTACAAAAGACCACAATGAGTCTTGCGGAGCTCCAAGCATTCGCTCCTCACTCGTCCTCGCTCATAATTTTGGGAAAAACCCAAAATTACTATTTTCGCTCGGGCTGTGCAAGTTTTTTGCTAAGAAGTTTGTTCCAGATTTTATAATTTTATCAAAGATAATTTTACTTTTGAAATTACTTTATATTAGTTAGAATAGATATCATGGAAATTAGTTTTTTATTTACAATAATTATTTTGATAATGTCTGTAGTGATTCATGAGGTCTCTCATGGTTATGCAGCTTATCTAATGGGTGATCCGACAGCTAAGAATGCCGGTCGTTTAACTTTGAATCCATTAGCTCATTTAGATTTTATGGGTTCTTTGATTGTGCCCTTATTAGCTTATTTTAGTGCTGGTTTTATGTTTGGATGGGCTAAACCTGTTCCCTATAATCCTTATAATCTAAAAAATCAAAAATATGGTGATGCAATTGTAGCTGTGGCTGGTCCAGCTTCCAATTTATTAGTAGCTCTTATTTTTGGTTTATTAATTCGATTTACTTTTCCTTATCTTGGTTATGTGAGTATTGATTTTATCAAAATTGTTAGTCTAATCGTTCAAATTAACTTAATTTTAGCTATTTTCAATTTAATTCCAATTCCTCCTTTAGATGGTTCTAAGATTTTGTTTACTTTCTTGCCCTATCGTTTTGTAGGAATTAAACAGAATTTGGAAAGATATTCTATGTTTTTACTAATGTTTTTTATTCTATTTTTATGGGAATTCTTATTTCCTTTGATTACTTTCCTGTTCTCTGTTATTACCGGGATAAATTAATTTAGGAAAAGTGTTGCTTTTTAGGGTCAAATGTAGTAAATTTAGGGAATTAAGTTATAAGAAATATGCCAACAGTTAATCAATTATTGAAGAAGAAAAGAAAACGACTTGTTAAAAAGCCAAAAGCAGTAGCTTTAGGTAAAGGATTTAACAGTCAAAAGAATAGACCAACTAGTTATAGTTCACCTTTTAAGAGAGGCGTTTGTGTAAAGGTTACAACTAAAAATCCTAAAAAACCTAACTCAGCTGTGAGAAAGATTGCTAGGGTGAGACTAACTAATGGTATGGAAGTTACAGCCTATATTCCAGGTATGGGTCATAATTTACAAGAGCATTCAGTTGTTTTATTAAGGGGTGGAAAAGTGAAAGATATTGGAGTGCGTTATACTGTTGTTAGAGGTAAATTAGATGCAGAAGGTGTTAGTAACAGAAAACAAAGTCGAAGTCGTTATGGTGCTAAAATGGTAAAGAAATAATAAACTATGAGAAGAAAACTAAAAGCAAAAAAAGAGTTGGTTCCTGATAGAGTTTATGATTCTGTTAAGGTGTCTAAGTTTATAAACTACATCATGCTTGATGGTGAAAAAAGTGTATCTAGAAAGATTGTTTATAAAGCTTTTGAATTTATAAAAGAAAAAGAAAAGGGTAACGATCCAATAGAAGTTTTTGATAATGCTTTAAAAAATGCTGGTCCAACCATGGAGGTTAGATCAAGAAGAGTAGGAGGTGCTAACTATCAAATTCCTAGAGAAGTCCGAGAAGATAGAAGACTAGCTTTAGCCATGAGATGGATTATTGGTGCAGCCAAATCTAAAAAAGGACAACCCATGTACAAAAGATTAGCTGATGAACTTTTGCTTGCTAACAAAAATGAAGGTGAAGCTGTTAAGAAAAAAGAGAACGTTCATAAGATGGCAGATGCTAATAAGGCTTTCGCTCATTTTAGTTGGTAAAAAATTTATTTAATTGGCATATTTCTTCGTCAGTTACGTCACAAAAACATTCATCATACTCAAAGTATGTTTCGTATTTTTGTTCCTTACTTCCTTGAACTGTACTCAATTAAATAAATTTTTGTCTATTAATAATTAGAGTAAAAGGGCGAGCCGAAGGCTCGCCCTTTATACTTTATAATTGGTATTGTATACTTAATATATAATTATGTTTGTTGATGAAATAAAAATTTATGCTAAAGCTGGTAACGGCGGTGATGGTGTCGTTAGATGGCTACATTTGCGTGGTAAGGAGTTTTCAGGCCCATCAGGTGGCAATGGTGGCAATGGTGGTGACGTCTACGTCAGAGCTGTTCGCGATCTTAATATTCTAAGAAATTACCAGCACAAAAAAGAATTTGAAGCTGAGGATGGTGAGTCTGGTATGAAAAATAGTAAGTATGGTAAAAATGGAGAAACTCTTTTTATTGATTTACCAATCGGTTCAATTGTTACCAATTTAAAAACTAATAAAAAAGTTCAATTACTTAAAGAAAATGAAGAACAATTAGTTCTTAAAGCAGGAAGAGGTGGTTCAGGAAATGAGTCTTTTAAAAGTTCGCGTAATACTACTCCAAAGGAATTTACAACAGGAACAGATGGTGAAGATGCTAATTTCTTTATTGAATTGGAGATGATAGCTGATGCTGGTTTTATTGGTTTTCCTAACATTGGAAAGTCTACTTTGTTAAATGAATTAACCCATGCTAAAGCTAAAGTAATGGATTATCCTTTCACAACTCTAGAGCCAAATTTAGGTGATTTTTATGGTTACATTTTAGCTGATATTCCTGGTTTAATTGAAGGAGCTGCTGAAGGAAAAGGTTTGGGTCATAAATTTTTGAGACATATAAGAAGAACTCATTTATTGATTCATTGTATTTCACTGGAATCAGAAAATTCGCCTAAGGAAATGGTTGAAAAATATAAAACTATTAGAGGTGAATTAAAACAGTACAGTGATGAATTGGTGGAGAAACCTGAAGTTATTGTTTTAACAAAATCTGATTTATTAGATGAAAAAGCTGTCGCAAAAATTATAACTGCTTTAAAAAAGGTTAATAAAGATGTAGTTGTTACTTCAGCCTATGATGATGCTACTTTGAAAACTTTTTCTGATTTTTTATCTCAAAAATTAGAAACAGTTGAATAATTTTGATATAATCTATTTATGAAAGAATATAAAACAACTATTGGTTTGGAAATTCATGCTGAGTTAAAGACAAAGACAAAGATGTTTTGTAACTCTAAAAATAACCCAGACGAAACAAGACCTAATGTTAATATTTGTCCAGTTTGTACAGCACAACCTGGAACTTTACCTGTTATTAATAAAGAGGCTGTGAGAAGTGTTCTGAAAGTTGGTTTAGCTTTAAATGGTCAATTGGCAGATTTCACAGAATTTGATAGAAAAAATTATTTTTATCCTGATATTCCTAAAGGTTATCAAATTAGTCAATATAAATATCCATTGGTTTCGGGTGGTCAATTAAACGATGTAGATGTTACTCGTGTTCATTTGGAAGAAGATACTGCTAGATCTACACATAAAGGTGAATATTCTTTAATTGATTTTAATCGAGCTGGGGTACCTTTGATGGAATTAGTAACTGAACCGGTTATTGAGACAGCTAAACAGGCTGGTGATTTTGCCAGAGAATTACAGTTATTACTTCGTTATTTAGGTGTGTCTAACGCCAATATGGAAAAAGGTGAGATGAGAGTAGAAGCTAATATTTCTGTTAGTCCCAATGAACAATTAGGAACTAAAGTGGAAATAAAAAATCTAAATTCTTTTCGTGTAGTAGAAAAAGCTATTGCCTACGAGGTTGAAAGGCAAAAGGAAGTTTTAGAAGGGGGTGATCAAGTAGTTCAGGAGACTCGTGGTTGGGATGAAAATTCTCAAACAACATTTTCTCAGAGAGTGAAGGAGAACTCAGCTGACTATCGTTACTTTCCTGATCCTGATTTACCTAAGTTGAAGATAAGTGAAATACCTGAATTTGCAGAAGCAGAATTAAGAAAAGAAATTTTAGAATTACCACAGGAAAAAAGACAGAGATATCGTGAACAGTTTAATATTAAGGATGAAGATATAGAAAGTTTTATATTGGATAGGGAATTGGCTAGCTTTTTTGAAAAAGTAGCTAATAATTTTGTTGATGATAAAGATGTTATTAAAACAGTTTCTAACTATATTACTTCTGATTTGACGGGGTTGACGAAATCAAAAAATATTGAACAATTTGGAGGTCCAACCTCCGAAGATTTGTTTGGGGGTGTGGTGGTGGAAAATTTTGTTCAATTAATTCAATTAGTTAAAGATGGGGAGGTTTCTTCTCGTGGAGCGAAGGATATTTTAACTCTAATGTATACTGAAGGTGGTACACCTAAAGATATAGCAGATAAAAAAGGTCTTTTCCAACAGAGTGATGAAGGTGAATTACAAAAAATTATTGATCAAGTTATTGGTGAAAATCAGTCTGTGGTAGATGAATATAAACAAGGTAAGGAAACAGCTTTAAAATTTTTAGTAGGGCAGGGAATGAAAATTAGCCGTGGTTCAGCTAATCCAACTAAAATTAGTGAACTACTAAAGAAAAGTCTTTAAAATTATTTATATAATACATAATTAAAAAACACTGACTTAAAGAAGTTAGTGTTTTTTTTTATTTTTTTGAGGAAAATGATTTATTAGAACAATCCTGCTGGGAGAGTTGGTGTGGTCACCCCGAAAGTATTTGTTACCATTAGTATTATACCCCAAGCACTGACCATAATAAATATTCCAATAATTCCCCAAATCATATGGTTCCGACCAGTTCTTCTAGCTTCTTCGTTGTCGGAACCTCTGATAAAATCAACTACACCCCAAAAAAACATAACTAAAGACAAAGTAAACAAAAGCAAAATTAAAGGAGCAATTATTTGGTTATTGAAATTAGATATTAGAGTTTCAGTTGTCATTTATTATTATGATTATACTGTTGGAAGTCCAGGTACATTAGGCATTGTATTATCTAAGTTGAGTGTATCGGACAATACTCCAACTAATCCCCAAACAGAAATCATTACAAAGAGAATTACAATTCCCCAAATCATCTGAGTTTTAGCTTCGGCTTTATCTTCTCCTTCTTTGAGGATAAACATAAGTAGAGAGAAAATAAAGAAAATAACAGCTAAACTGATTAAGATAGGCATCAATACACCTAATATACCGGAAAATGTTTCCATAAGAGTAGTGACAGTTGTTGCAAAAGCTAAAACAGGCATGAAAGCCATAATTGAACCTAAAGCGATATATTTTTTCATAATTTATTGTTAGTTAATAATTAATAATTTAATAAAATATCAACGACCTTAATAAGACTTAATAATAACAGTTTTAAGTAAGGATAAGAAGAGCGTCTGTGGATAATTTAGCCAAGAAAAGTATTACTTAGGATGGCTACAAGACCCCAAACTGATACCATTACAAAAAGAATAATGATTCCCCATGTCATATGATCTTTAGCATCATTTTTAGCATCTCCTTCTCTTAAGATGTATTGAGATGTAGACCAGAGGAAAAATATAACAGCTAAGGATATTATTAAGGGTACAATTGCTTGAAGAATGTATTTGATGACAGCAATAAGTCCAAGAATGTCTTCAGCTGCAAAAGCAAAAATTGGAATCGTGCTAAAGAATAAAAAAATTGGTATATATTTTCTCATAATTTCAAGTGAGGATTTACAAAAATGATTATGTTAATACTTATTTTTGTATAATCCGAATGATGGAATTACATGCTCGCTTCATATAATTTCAAGTGAGGATTTACAAAAATGATTATGTTAATACTTATTTTTGTATA
>CAYLHD010000001.1:34740-37158 GCA_964383545.1 uncultured Candidatus Saccharibacteria bacterium
ATCCGAATGATGGAATTACATGCTCGCTTCATATAATAATTATTTTTATTAACGGTTAATCAACTTCTAGATCAGGAATTTGTGTGTCTGTACCAGACCAATCAGTTGTTGTACTCAAAGGATTATTTTTTCCGTCAGAAGAAATAAATGTTGTTGTTAATATCGAAACAAAACCCCATACTGAAACCATTATAAATAGGGCAACAATTCCATTAATCATAATTGTTTTGGACTCTGATGACTTTTCTTTGTCAGATTTCATGTATTGAGCAAGGCCCCAAAAAAAATAAATTAAAGATAATAATACTATAACAGGTAAAATACTAGTTAAAATTTCTACCACTATTAGAATGACATCTTTAAAATTGGCTGGCGTTGCTGCAAGTGTTATCAAAGGTAAAAATAAAACAGAGAATACTGCCAATGATGGGGTTTGGTTTATCGATTTTTTTCTTTCCATTTAAGTTTATTTTAACAATAAAATCTTGATTTAACTACAACTTAACTGTGAATAAGAAATATTACTTGGAGCTTGCCTGCCGGCAGGCAGGGTTCAACCTCCAAAGATTCTGGGGATGAGTCGAAAATAGTCAATGTTTTCAACTTGGAGGTTGAACCTCCAAGTGAAGTTAATAAATAAAAAAAGACGAAGAACTTTGAGTTCTTCGTCTTGTGAATGCATAAGTATCACCTCCTTATGTTTATGTAAGAAATTATCGGCCGTTATAATACCGGCCGTTATAATATCTGTTTCTTCTGTAACAACTATCCCAGTAGGGACGGTTGTCTGTTTGTTGTTGTTTCCATTGGTCAGTGGTGACAACTTCTTTTGTTGTCACACCATCTATTTTGGTGGTAACTGTATGGGTTTTTAATCCACTATCTGTCACTATGTGATGGGTCGGGAGATTGCTAATCCGGATTCCTGTACATCCTCCAAGGAGGATGATTGCCGTTGCACATAATAAAAAGAATTTTTTCATCTTGTTCCTCCTTTCAACTTATAAGTTGTGCTCCATTTACGATCTTTGGAGCGGTAATGGTTTCTGTGAGGCTGGCCGTTTAACCAACGTCTTTTATAAAAATTTGGTTCCTCTTCCTTTGTCACTGGATGTGACAGAATTGATGACAGAGGGGCGATGATCATTTCTCCTTGGATTCCTTTGTATCGGATTCCAGATCCAGCACATCCACTGGCGACTAAAGTTGCCAGTATGATTACTAATAAAAAAGATTTTTTCATTTTTTCTCCTCTTCTAGCCACTGGGTGATTAGATTATTTTATTTTCAAAGGGTTTTCAACAGAAAATCCAAACTTTATCCTGTATATATTATATAACAAAAGTCCTTGAGTTGTCAAGGATTATTGATATAGTGGTTTTTGGGTTTGTAAGAGGTTTGTATCTTTTTGGCAGATACACTTAGATTAAGGTCGAAATTTTTTAAGTTTTAGGGGTCGCACCCCTTCCGTCGCTCCGCTCCTCCTCGGGGAACGACCCCTTTAACTCAGGTGTCAGATCTTTTTATGACCAAGCAGAAACGAAAATTTCGGTAAATTTTTCAATAGTAGTAAAGAATCCCTTAACAAATATTCCGGCAATCATGGAAAGTACAATAGTTCCAAAAGGTCCGTCATACCATCTTTTTTTCTGAGCTGCTATTTTTAATTTTTTTAACATTACTTTAATTATATAATAATTTTTAAAGAATTAATGCTTTTTGTTGGGGATATTGTTATTATCAATTAATTTTAATTTTTCCTTACGACTCCAGGTTTTAATTTCTCCTTCTCGATGTCTTGCTTCTTTAAGTACTTTAAATTTTTCTGAATACAGTAATTTTACTGGACGTCGGATTTTTGTATAGTGTGCTCCGTGTTTTGAATTATTGTGTTGCAGAAGTCTTCTTTCTAAATTATTGGTACAACCAGTATATAATGTTTTATCTGCACATTCTAAAATATAAGTATAGTATTCCATAAAGAATTTTTATTCCTAAATCAAACAAAATATATTTATCTCTCACATCTGTTCGGGATGATTATTTTGTAAACAATATATCTACCCCTCGTCGTAAACTCCTCGGGATGATTATTTTGTAACACCAAATCAAAGATTTGGTTAACAAAATATATCAGTTGCCAGACTAGGATTCGGTCACAAATTACTAAGTATATTTCTTCGCTTTGCTCGAAATTTACTAAGTATTCGCGACCCCACCTCCTTCACTTCGCTCGGTCCGGTTTTCGAATCCTATCCAGCAAAGACAATTTTAAAATTCAAAGCTATCGCTTCGGATTTTAAACTTCTCTAGTTGCCAGACTAGGATTCGAACCTAGATACTCAGCTCCAGAAGCTGATGTCCTACCATTAGACGATCTGGCAATATTAACTATTTTCTAAGTAATTCTGAATTTTT
>CAYLHD010000001.1:37258-44217 GCA_964383545.1 uncultured Candidatus Saccharibacteria bacterium
GGGCTACGGCCGAGGGACGATTTGGCAATAATGTGTTGCGTTATAAGTATCTATGATACAATATAATTTATTATTAATAAATAGATAAAAAATATGAGCTGTAAAAAAATATTACTTTTATTTATTATCATAATTGCTATAGCTGTGGGGATTAATTATTTCTTACAACAAGAAAATGTTAATAATCCCGTAGATGGCCCTATTCCCAATGGTGAGATGATGGTTGGTAACGATCGAGATGAACATGGTTGTATCGGTTCTACTGGTTATGTCTGGTGTGAATCAAAAGCAGAATGTTTAAGACCTTGGGAAGAAGTTTGGGATGATTCTTGTAATACTACTGATTTTAGTTATGATAGGACTTTAGTTCCTGTTGGATACTTAGATGAAAGTTTAAATGCTTGTACTGCGGAGGCAAAACTTTGTGCAGATGGTTCAGCTGTGGGTAGATCGGGTCCTGACTGTGAGTTCGAAAAATGTCCAGATGAACTTTTACAATAATTTTAGTTTAAAAAACGACTTGATTGTCGCTTTTTTTTATTATTGTTATAATAATGGACAATGATCAAAAATAAAAAAGAGTTAGCTTCAAATGATTTAAGGCAAGATGCTTTAGATATTTTAGAAAGTGGTTATGAAGCTGTTTCTACTAATAAAATTTTATCCAAAGATATTACTCTAAAAAATGACGAGTTAAAAATTAAAAATAAAAAATATAATCTTAAAAAATATAAGAATATTTTTGTTATAGCTTTTGGTAAATGTGCGAATCAATCAGCTGAAGTTTTAGAAGAAATTCTTGGTGATAGAATTACCAAGGGTGTAGTTTTAGATATTGCATCAGGTAAATTTAAAAAGCTAAAATCTGAAGTTGGAACTCATCCTTTTCCTTCAGAACAAAATATTTTATCTACCAAAGCTGTTTTACAGGTTTTAAAAGCTGTAAAAAAAGATGATTTAGTGATTGTGATGATTTCAGGTGGTGGTTCAGCCTTACTTTGTTCTCCTGTAGATGGAATTGAAAGTGGGTTGTTAAAACAAGTTACTCAAATTTTGATGAAGAAGGGGGTTACCATTGGAGAAATGAATATAGTAAGAAAACATCTTTCTAAGATTAAAGGTGGGCAATTAGCGGAGTTAATTTATCCTGCTCAACTAGTTTCTGTTATTTTTTCAGATGTACCAGGGAATGACCTTTCTTTAATAGCTTCAGGTCCGACTGTTTTAGACAAAACAACAAAAGAGGATGCTCAGATTATCCTTGAGTCTTATTTAATGGAAGATAGTTTGTATGAAGGTGATAATTATATTTCTTTTTTGAAAGAAACACCTAAAGAAACAAAGTTTTTTGAAAAAGTAGATAATATTTTACTGGTTAGTAATAAAGATGCTTTAACAGCAATGCAAAAGAAAGCAACAGAGTTAGGTTATGAGAGTTCTGTTGAATCAGAGGATTTACAAGGTGAGGCTAGAGAATTAGGTGAATATTTGATTAAAAAAGAAATTCTTTCAAAATCTTGCCGAATTTGGGGAGGGGAAACAACTGTAGAAATTAAGGGTGAAGGTGAAGGTGGTAGGAATCAAGAATTTGTTTTAGGAGCGCTTGATAATTTAAGAGATGATATGTTGGTGTTAGCAGTAGCTTCAGATGGTTGTGATAATACTGATGTAGCAGGAGTTTTAGCTGATGGTGACTTACTGAATAAAATCGAAGATAAAAAAGTAGATATTGAAGAATATTTAAAAAATAATGATTCCTATAATTTCTTTAAAAAAGTGGGTGGTCAAATTAAAACTGGTCAAACAGGAATTAATGTAGCTGATTTTTATTTGATTTTGAGGAAGTAAAAATGGGGAAGCTAAGTTCAGTGTAAAAATCTGAGCAATGAAAAATTTTTTGCCAAAAGCAACACAAAAAAATTACTTAAAAATTTCAAACCACTCCCTGTGGGTTGGGTGATATTTTTTCTTGGACTATGTCCAAGAACAATAATTTTTTTGTTAAAAATTTTAATCCTCAGATTTTTACACTGAACTTAATTTATATTGAGTTTGTCACAAATTTTGAGGGAACTTATTTATGGTTTTTACATAGATTTTTACTACTTTATGATATAATTATCTACATAATTATAATTTAGTTTAATAATAAATAGATTTATGAGCAAAGAAGAAAAAAATGTTTTGTTTTTTAATCAACTAGAGAAGATAGATGTTGGGATTGTGGGAGGAAAAAATTCTTCTTTGGGAGAGATGTATCAGAAATTAACTAAAAAGGGAGTTTTAGTTCCTAATGGTTTTGCTACTACAGCAAAGGCTTACCATATTTTTATGGCCGAGTCTGGTTTAAAAGAAAAAATTCAAAAAATATTTGAAGATTTAGATACACATAATATTGAGAATCTGATGGAAAGAGGGAAAAAAGCTAGAGAATTGATTCTAGAAGCAAATTTTTCTGAAGACTTAAAAAAGGACATTTTAGAAGCTTATAAAGAATTATCTAAGGAAAACAATGTAGAAAATTTGAGTGTAGCTGTTCGTTCATCTGCTACAGCTGAAGATTTACCAGATGCTTCTTTTGCAGGTCAGCAAGAAACATTTTTAAATGTTAGTGGAGAAGAAAATTTATTGGTAGCAGTTAAAAAATGTGTAGCTTCTTTGTTTACTAACAGAGCTATTTCCTATAGACAAGATAAGGGTTTTGACCATTTTTCTATTGCTCTATCTGTGGGAATTCAGAAGATGGTTAGGTCTGATAAAGGTAGTTCTGGAGTGATGTTTACCATTGATACTGAATCAGGTTTTTCTAATGTAGTATTAATTAATTCTATTTATGGATTAGGAGAAAATATTGTTCAAGGAAAGGTTAACCCAGATGAATTTTATGTTTTTAAACCAACTCGGGCTATCTTGTCACATTCAATTGGAAAGAAAAAAATAAAGATGATTTATAACTTGGAAGAAGGTACTGATAATCCTGTTGTGGATGTGCCTGTTAGTGAAGAAGACCAACAAAAACAATCAATTACTGATGAACAGGTTTTGCAGTTAGCGGATTGGGGTATGATTATTGAAGAACACTACAAGATGCCAATGGATATGGAGTGGGCATTGGATGGGGAAGACGGAAAATTATATATTGTACAAGCTCGTCCAGAGACTGTGCAGAGCCAAAGAGATGTGAATGTTATTGAGGAATATAAGATGAAAGAAAAAGGTGAAGTTTTGGTTGAAGGACAAAGTGTTGGTTGGAAGATTGGAGCCGGTAAGGTTAATAAAATTTTAGATGTTGAAGGAATTAAAGAGTTTAATAAAGGTGAAGTTTTGGTTACCACAATGACTGATCCCGATTGGGAACCTATTATGAAGATTGCTTCAGCTATTGTTACAGACAAAGGAGGAAGAACTTGTCATGCTGCAATTGTTTCTCGTGAGTTAGGAATTCCTTGTATCGTTGGGACAAATAACGTGACTGAAAAATTAAATTCTGGTGATCAGGTGACAGTTTCTTGTGCCGAAGGTGAAAAAGGAAGAGTCTATAAAGGAATTTTAGATTTTAAAGTAACTGAAACAAAAATTGATAATCTACCGAAACCAAAAACTAAAGTAATGATGCATATTGGAGATCCTTCTTTAGCTTTTACTTCTTCTTTTATTCCTAATGAGGGAGTTGGTTTAGCTAGAATGGAATTTATTATAAATAATTCTATAAAGATTCATCCTCTAGCTTTGCTTAATTATGATAAGCAGGATGATGAGGTAAAAAACAAGATTGATGAGTTAGCTGTTGGTTACGAAGATAAAAAACAATTCTTTGTAGATAAATTAGCGGAAGGGGTCGGGACAATTGCTGGAGCCTTTTACCCTAAAGATGTAATTGTACGATTGTCTGATTTTAAAACGAATGAATATGCTAACTTAATTGGAGGAACTCAGTATGAACCAATTGAGGCAAATCCTATGATGGGTTGGCGAGGAGCAAGTCGTTATTATTCAAAGGCTTTTCTTCCTGCTTTTCAAATGGAATGTGCGGCTTTGGCAAAAGTAAGAGGTAAAATGGGTTTGAAGAACTTGAAAGTTATGATCCCGATTTGTAGGACAGTGGAAGAAGGGAAAAGAGTCTTGGAAATTATGAAAGAGAGTGGATTGGAGAGAGGTGCCGATGGTTTAGAAGTCTACGTAATGGCTGAGGTTCCTTCTAATATAATTTTGGCTGAAAAATTTGCAGAAATTTTTGATGGGTTTTCAATTGGTTCCAACGATTTAACTCAATTTACTTTGGCTATTGATAGAGACTCCAGTGCTAATTTTGATGTAGAAGGTGTTTCCAACGAAAATAATGAAGCGGTAAAGATTTTGTTGAAAGATTTAATTACAAAGGCTAAGAAATCAAAAACCAAGGTAGGAATTTGTGGACAAGCTCCGAGTGATTATCCTGAAATTGTTAAATTCTTAGTTGAATGTGGTATTGACAGCATTTCTTTGACGCCAGATACTGTAATTAAAAGTACTCAAGTTGTTTATGATACAGAGCAGAAATTAAAGAAAGGAGGTTTGTTTAAAGCGTTGAAGAGAAAAAAATAAAATGGAAATTACAAAATGTCAGGCTTATAAAATAAAAGATTCTAGAGGAGATGATACTCTGGAGGTTGAAATTTGTGCAGGGGAGTTTTCTGCGAAGGCTTCTGTTCCGGCTGGAAAATCAACTGGTACCAGAGAAGCTATGGCCTTATCAGCTGATGAAGCTGTAAAAAATGTTAATGAAGTTATTGCTCCAGAAATAATAGGGAAGAAAGTTAGCGTTACTGAAATTGATAAATTCCTTTTGGAATTGGACGGGACTGAAAATAAATCAAAATTAGGTGCTAATGCTATTTTAGGTGTTAGTATTGCCAACATTAAATTATCAGCAAAGATTGCAAATGAGTTTCTTTGGAAACATATTCAATCACTTGGAGGTTCAACCTCCAAGGATTCTGGGGATAACTTAAATAGATTTCCGAGATTGTTTTCTAATGTTTTGAATGGGGGAGTCCATGCTGGTTTTCGATTACCATTTCAAGAGTATATGTTCGTGTTAGGTAATGGTTTGAATGTCGCAGGTCCAGTAGAACAGTTAAGAGTGTTAACAGAGCAACTAAGATCTAAATTAGAAGATTTAAAAAAGGAAGTTAAAATTGGTGATGAAGGAGGTTTTTCTTTTGTTTCTGAAGAAATAGAGGAACCTTTTAAAATTTTATCTGATTTGCATGATAAATTAGCGATTGACGTAGCTGGTGGGGAATTTTTTGAAGATGGTAAATATAATGTTTTGGGTCAGCAATATTCTTCGGATGAACTTTTGAAAATTTATGAAAATCTGGTTAAAAAATTTCCATTGGTAAGTATTGAAGATCCTTTTTCAGAAAATGATTTTACTGGATTTATTTCTTTTGTTAAAAATTTAAAAACTCCGATGTTTGAAGCACTAGGAAGAAAAATCTTGGTGGTAGGAGATGATTTAACAACGACTAATCCTAAAATGATTAAGAAAGTGATTGATGAAAAGATGGTAAACGCCGTATTGATAAAACCTAATCAGATTGGAACTGTTAGTGAAACTTTAGAGGCAATTAAATTAACCCACGAAGCTGGTTTTAAAACTATTATTTCTCACCGTTCTGGTGAGACCATGGATTCTTTTATTGCTGATTTAACTATAGGGGTGAGTGCCTATGGTATTAAAACTGGAGCTTTAAGCCAACCAGAAAGGGTCGCTAAGTATGAAAGGTTGATAGAGATTGAAAGAGAAATGAATTAATGTTAGTTTATTTGAATGATATTTCATATAATTACAATTTTTCCAGAGTCATTTGATTCATATTTAAGTGAGTCTATTTTGGCGAGGGCTATTAAAAATAAGAAAATACAGATTAAATTCTATAATCCAAGAGATTTTACTAAGGATAGACGAGTAGACTATAAACCCTACGGAGGAGGGCCTGGAATGGTGATGAAGGCCGAACCTGTCATTAAAGCTACCAAGAAGGCGATTGGGAGAAAAAAGAGCGTGAAAGTGTTATTTCTTTCACCGGGTGGAAAATTATTTGATAATGTAATGGCAAGGAAACTTTCCTGTGACTATAAAGATATTGTGATTATTTGTGGTAATTATGAGGGGATTGATGCGAGAGTGAAAAAAGTTTTTAGAGCTCAAGAAATTTCTATCGGTGATTATGTTTTAACAGGAGGAGCTTTGCCAGCGATGATTTTAATTGATGTGATTTCTCGACAGGTGGAAGGGGTGTTAAATAAAATAGAATCATTAGAAGAAAATCGAGTGTCTAGTTCGGAAGTCTATACTCGTCCAGAAGTGATCAAATATAAAAATAAAAATTATAAAGTACCTAAAGTGCTTTTGTCTGGTCATCATAAAAAGATCGAGGAGTGGAAGCAAAAGAAATAGATAATAACAATTTTATTTTTGTAAATCAAAGTGTTATAATTATTTTAATGTTAAGAAAAAAGATTGCCGTTCTACGGGGAGGTCCTAGTTCTGAATACGAGGTCTCTCTTAAAACAGGGGCAGAGATTTTAAAAAATTTGCCTGATGACAAATATAATTTGTTTGATGTTTGTGTTGCTTTAGATGGAGATTGGTATTTGAAAGGAGTTAAAACAAGTCCTTCGGATGTTTTGTCTCAGATTGATGTGGTGGTTAATGCTATGCATGGTCAGTATGGAGAAGACGGAAAGATTCAAAGATTATTGGAGACTTTCGATGTACCTTATACTGGTTCTCGGTCTATTCCTTCAGCTGTTGCTATGAATAAGATGTTGACTAAACAAGAGTATAAAAAGTGGGGAGTGAAAATACCAATTGATATTGTTTTGAAGAAAGATAGTGATTATAGTATTGCTGAGATTTTTAAAACTTTTCCTTTTCCTGCTATTGTTAAACCAGTTAGTGCAGGTTCTTC
>CAYLHD010000001.1:44317-74271 GCA_964383545.1 uncultured Candidatus Saccharibacteria bacterium
TTTTTAAAACTTTTCCTTTTCCTGCTATTGTTAAACCAGTTAGTGCAGGTTCTTCTTTAGGGGTTGGTTTAGCTAGAACAGCCATTGAGTTAGATCAGGCTATTAAAAATGCTTTTGAAATTTCTGATAAGATATTAATTGAAGAATTTATTGGAGGTAGAGAAGCTACTTGTGGGGTAGTTGATCATTTCAGAGGGGAGGACATTTATGCTTTATTGCCAGTTGAGATTAGACCAAAGTCAAAGAATAGTTTCTTTGATTATGATGCTAAGTATAGTGGAGATTCAGAAGAAGTTTGTCCTGGTAATTTTTCTGAAAATGAAAAAACTCAAATGCAGACTCTGGCTAAGAAAGCTCATCAATTACTTGGTTTACGTCATTATTCTCGTTCTGATTTTATTATTTCACCCCGTCGCGGGATTTATCTTTTAGAAACAAATTCTTTGCCAGGTTTGACCGCTGAATCTCTTTTCCCTAAATCTCTTGAAGCAGTGGGTAGTAACTTATCAGAATTTTTGGAACATTTAATAAGTATAAGTAAGTAATTTTGAAATGTTTAATTTAAATTAGACAAAGGTTGTTTTCTTGATTAATACCCCTATAGGGTGTATATATTAATTATGGAAAATAATTCTAGAGAAAATACTTTGGTACAAAGATTGAATATTATTAAGGGGCAGATTAATGGGTTGTCTGATTTGGTTGATTCGGAAAAAAACTGTAAAAAAGTAACTACTCAATTTTATGCTATTAATGCAGGGCTGAAAAAAGTTATGGAATTATATTTTAAGGAAAATATAGATGTTTGTATAGAGTCTTCCAAAAAAACTGATAAAGAGAAATTGAACTTTTTATTAAAAGAGATTATTAAAAATAAATAAAATAATAGATTTATGTCAAAGACAATAGAAATAACAAGTGATAATTTTCAAAAGGAAGTTATAGAATCTGAGATTCCTATTCTAATAGATTTTTGGGCTCCTTGGTGTCAACCATGTTTAATGATGGCACCGATTTTAGATGAATTAGCAGATGAGTTGGATGGGAAAATAAAAATTGGTAAAATTAATACAGAAATAGTTGAAAACCAAAATTTAGCTGTGCAATATCAGATTCAAAGTATTCCTAATATGAAGTTATTTAAACAAGGTGAAATGGTGAAAGATTTTGTAGGGTTGAGACAAAAGGAATCGTTTAAAAGTGAATTAGAAGCTGAATTATAAGAACATTTTTTAAAAATTATGAAAATATTTTCTGACATAAATAAAAGATTAGCTGAAATTCAAACCATTGAAGGTTTGACTGATCAGGAAGTACAATTATTAACTACTCCTAAAAAAATAAATTATTCAGAACTTGATATTGATGGAGAAAAAATTTTAGCTTGGAGAATTCTTTTTAATGATGCTTTAGGTCCCGGAAAAGGTGGAATTAGATTTCACCCTAATGTTGGTGAGGACGGAGTAAAATCCTTGTCCTTTTGGATGATGGTTAAAACTGCTTTAGTGGAATTACCCTATGGTGGAGCCAAGGGCGGTGTTAAGTTTAATCCAAAAGAAAAATCTTCTGCTGATTTAGAAAAAATTAGTAGAAAGTTTATTGATGCTTTTTATGAAGAATTAGGTCAAGATAAAGATATTCCTGCTCCTGATGTTTATACCAACGCTCAAACAATGTCTTGGATGTTAGATGAATATGAGAAAAAGGTCTGTCATCATGAACCAGGAATGATTACAGGTAAACCATTAGAGTTACAAGGGTGTGAATTAAGAAATGATGCAACAGCTAAGGGTGGTTTTATAATTATCAAAGAGTTAATAAATAAAATACAAAGAGATAAAAAAGATTTGAAAATTGCTGTGCAAGGATTTGGTAATGCTGGATCTCATATTGCGAAGATGCTCTATGCTGATGGATTTAAAATTGTCGCTGTGAGTGATAGTAAAGGGGGAACTTATTGTAAGGATGGTTTAGATATTAATGAAGTGGCTAAGTTGAAAGAGGAGCAAGGTTCTGTTTCGGAGTATATTGGTGGTAGTAAAATAACAAATAAGGATTTATTAGAATCTGAAGTTGATATTTTAGTTTTGTCTGCTTTGGAAAATCAAATTACTAAAGATAACGTTGATGATATAAAAGCAAAATACTTGGTGGAAATTGCTAATGGTCCTGTTAATTATGAGGCAGATAAAATTCTATTTAACCGAGGTGTTTTGGTTGTTCCTGATGTTTTAGCTAATGCAGGAGGTGTGGTTGTAAGTTATTTTGAGTGGGCTCAAAATAAAACTGGAAATATTTTAGATAAAGAATATTTAGAAAAATTGTTGTATAAGAAAATGATAAATTCTTGGCAAAAAATGATTTCATTGTATGAAGAGCGAGACAAAAAGATTGATTTAAGAACCGTTGCCTATATAATTGCTTTAAGGCGAGTTTTAAAAGCAGAGAAATTAAGAGGTAATTTATAAAATTTAAAATATATGAGTGATAAGAAAAATAGATATCCTTTAATTATTGTGGGGGCTGGTCCAGCTGGGTTAACGGCTTCGGTATATGCTTCGCGTTATAGAATAGACCATCTTGTGATTGGCGAATTTTTTGGTGGTTTGGTAACAGAAGCTCATAAAATATGTAATTTTCCTTCGGAAAAGGAAATTTCAGGGATTGATTTAATGGCCAAAATGAAAGAACAGACTAGGTCTTTTGGCACGGTTATTTTGCCAGATAAGGTGGTTGATATCGTGAAAGACGGTAAGGAATTCAAATTAACTACTCAAATGAATAAAGAATTTTTTGCTGAAGTAATTCTTTTGGCTAATGGAACAGAAAATCGTAAATTGAATTTAGCAGGAGAAAAAGAATTTTTGGGCAAAGGGGTTTCTTATTGTGCTACTTGTGACGCAATCTTTTTTAAGGATAAAATAGTGGCAGTGGTGGGAGGAAGTGATAGTGCTAATACAGCTTCATTGTATTTAGCTGAAGTGGCTAAAAAAGTTTACCAAATTTATCGCAAAGATGAATTGCGAGGAGAAGCTGCTTGGGTTGAAAAAATTAAATATAACGAAAAAATTGAATTGGTTTATAACACAGAAGTAGTTGGTTTGGCGGGTGACGGAAAATTGGAAAAAATTATTTTAGATAAACCATATAAAGGGGAACAAGAAATAATAGTTGATGGTTTGTTTATTGAAATTGGAACGATACCCCAAGGTGATTTAGTAGGAAAATTACCAACAATAGAAATGAATGACAAACACTATATTAAAGTAGGGCAAGATCAGGCAACTAGTCAGGCGGGAATTTGGGCAGCGGGGGATATTACGACTGGTTCTAATAATTTTCACCAAATAATTACGGCTTGTAGTGAAGGGGCTGTGGCTGTAGAAAGTATTTTTAAATTCTTGCAAAATAAAAAATAGATAAATTTTTATTTACTTATTGGAAAGTTTTGGTATAATCATTACCGTAGATTGAGTAAAGGGCCAGTAGCTCACCTGGTAGAGCGCCACATTTGCACTGTGGAGGTAGCGGGTTCAAGTCCTGTCTGGTCCACGAGTAACAATTATATATTGTAAAATAAAAACTAAGATAATTTCTTGGTTTTTGTTTTTTATGGAGTAATTTTATTACTATTGACATTATATAATTATATGTATATAATATATACGTAATTAGAAAAGGTTCTAATTATCCCAAGTCGTAGGGTTTATGACAATGTTCATTGATAGGAGGTTATAAAATGGCAAAGTTTTACGCAAAAACACTGGAAATGTCCGATGAGGAAATGGGTCAAATCGCTCTGGCAATTGTCCGAGAAAAAATGCTTCGAGGAGTTCGTTTTACTCCTCAAATTCGTCGAGAAATCGGGGAAGAAGCAAAGAAACTTGGTATTAAGTTTGACAGAGCAATGGTTTTCACTGAAATTCTCGCAAGAGAAACTCTGGAAAGAACTTTTGAACCCACACAACCTATTGCCAAAGGTAAGAAGTATGTAGACGGGAGCAAATTAGGTCCCGCGTTTACAAAAAAAGATTAACCTCTAAAAAGTGAAAGGGTTAGTGTCTTAAATAAGACCAAGGGTAATTGTCCACCTCTCTCAATTTGAGACTGGGTGCATCAGAATAAGAACCTTCTCCTCTCACTTTTGTTCACAACAAGCCCTGTTTTGTTTAACCACAATTCAGGGCTTGGTTTTATTTATATACTTCTAACTGAGAAATAATCTGCAATAACTCCAATTCTTTGATTATTTGGTTATAGCCTATTCCAGTTAAGTCCACAAAAGTAAAAAGAGGTAGCCGAATGGCTATCTCTTTTTTCTTTCTTTTGTGAGACCAGACAGGACTTGAACCGAGGCTGTGCGAAGCCCGACGAAGTGTAGCGAAGTCGGAACAGCCGAGTGGAGGTCAAGGGAGTAAGATATTTATGAGTGCGAAGCACGAAATAAATATCTACGAGAGTGATCAAGTCCTGGAATATCTAGAATCCCCCGAAGGGGTACGTCTAATACAGTGGAGATTTTTGGGGGAGGTGGTAATATATAAATATATGGAAAAAGAAGAAATAATAGAATTTCATCAGAAAATATATAAAGTCATGGAGAAGGTAATGCAAGGTGAAGAGATTCAGGCTCAGTACATTTTTAACGCAGAAATGGTTAAAAAATATAGCGATAAAATGATTCAGGGAAGTAATCTTTATTTTGCAATACCGTTTTGGGTTATTCTGAATGAATATTTAAATAATATAAGTGTTAGGATTGTTAATGCACCTTCAGCAGATAAAAATAATCTTCTTGATGAATATCAAGAATATCAGGAAGAGTTTAAAAAAATAAAGGGTAAATCAAACAAATGATTTACCCTTTTAGGCCGGTGCCGAAATTTTTCTAATTGTAACCTCTATCAGAGGCGTTTTCACCACCGTGATATTCTTGGTAGTTGCCGGAAGCCGTGTCAAGTTTGTAGGAATCATGCTCATGACCGCTACCGTGGTGGGTGAGTTTATCTCCTCTGACTTTTGCATTATCTTCACTGTTTTGACGAACTCTCGTAGTTTCGCCATCTCCATCCGAACTGAAAAGTCTTGCCCAGAGTCCCATGATATTACCTCCTGTGGTAAAAAAATTAAGGCATTATTGCCAAGGAACAATCATTGACATAATACCTTTTTGTCTAAAAAATTCAAGTCCTGTCTTTATTTTAAGTCCCGATGCGAAAGCATTGGGGTTTTTAGATATTTCTTACACAAAATGTTAAAATAAATTTATGGAAAAATTAAAATACAAACAACATCTTCCAGATTATATTCATAAATTTAAAGAAGATACTCGTTGGAAAACTTTGGAAACAGAACATTATATTTTCAATTTTTTTCTAGATTCTGTAGCGGAGAAAGAAATTAAAAATATTACTGAAAGACAAGAACAAGCTTATAAAAAAATTATTGGCTTTCTTGAAATATCAGAACCAACTCAAAAAATAATTTATTATCTTTATTCAGACGAACAAACTAAAAAAGAATTAATGGGAGATGATTGGTATGCTCAAGCTATTTATAATGAAAACTGTGTACATGTTTTATATACTGAAAAAATTAAACCGATAGGGGAACACGAAGACACACACTTACTTTCACTGTCTTGGGGTTTATCCATACCATTATTTCAAGAAGGTTTGGCTGAATATCTGGTGGGATATAATTGGTACGGAGAGGACCACAACAAATGTGTTAAAGAAGGTTGGAATCAAAGTTTCGAATTATCACTTTCAAATCTAATGGATAATGACTCTTGGTTGGCTATCCCCGATGAGATGGCTTTATTTTCCTATTGTATTGTCGGTTCTTTTGTTACTTTTTTAATTGAAAAATATGGTAAAGAAAAATTCAAAGAACTTTATCAAGAGACTGACAGAGAAAACACTGCTGAAAAAAACAAAAAGATTTTTAAAGAAATTTATGGTGTTTCAATAGATGAAATAGAAAAACTGTGGAAAAAAGGTTTTTAGATAAAATAATGTTTGAATTGTAATCAGATTTTTAAGATCTTTATTTCAACACTTAATTGATTCCAAAAGTTTAATTCTTGTATGATTTGGTTCCAGTGAAATCCTATTAGGTCCACAAAAGTAAAAAGGGGTAGCCGAAAGGCTATCTCTTTTTTCTTTCTTTTGTGGACCAGACAGGACTTGAAAGACGGAGGCGCGAAGCCAGTTTGTGAGCTTACGAACAAATTGTAGCCGAGTCGGGGTCGCGAAATTTTGCGAAGCAAAATATTTGTGACTAAGTCCCGGAGTATTTAGAACCCCCGAAGGGGTACGTCTAATACAGTGGAGATTTTTGGGGGAGGTGGTAATATATAAATATATGGAAAAAGAAGAAATAATATATTAAATATGCCAAAAATTTAAAAAATGATATTTGAACTAAAACAAAAGAAAAATAAATCTTTAGATGAAACTTATAAAAAATCAATGAAAGAGTTGGATGATTTTTATGGAATCCGTTGGGAAAGAAATCTTCCAAATGTTTTTATCTTAAAAAGTAGAAAGGAAATCAATGTTATACGTGGGAAGGATAAAGAAGATTGGGTGGTAGGTTGGGCTGGTGGTTTTAATACTTTATACCTTTTAGATTATACAAAAATTAAAACAGAAAGTTCTCATAAAGAAGTTTACTCAAAAGAAAAGTATAATGCTTTGATCAAACATGAATTGAGTCATTTATTTTTTAATATTTTGATAAAACAAGGTTATTCACCAATTTGGTTGAATGAAGGTGTTGCTATACATTTGTCAGGACAGAATAAATTTAAAAAAGAAATTACAGAATTTAAAACTTTTTTAACATATTATGAAAAAGGAGGAGGGGAAGTCTATCTAGAATCAGGTTTCTTTGTTGAAATATTGATTGAAAAGTATGGTAAGGATAAATTTTTGAAATTCTTAAAATCCTTGAAATCTATCAAAAACAGAAAAGAATTCGATGCTTTGTTTTTCAAAACTTATAAATTTAAGTTGAATTATAAGGAAATTAATAAAATGTTAGTTTAAAATCTTAAGAAGTCTAATAAATAATATTATATATAATGTTAAAACTAAAATTTAATTATTCAATTGAATACGAAACTGAGAGAATTAAAAATACACTTAGTAGGTTAGATTGGTTTAGAGAAAAAGGATATAAACTTTCATTTCCTAAAAACTTTACTTTAGAAGATGAAGACTTTTCCGATGATAACATTAAGAATACTATTGTAGAAGAATACAATGAAACAGATTATAAAAAAGTAGCAGACACTGTAAATGAACAATGGTTAAAATTTAGCCCTCGTTTAGAAAAGTATTTTTCAGAAACAAAAATTAAATTTGAAGATGCCTATGAAATTAAATTAACAAAATATGGTGTGGCTGGAAGTTATAATTTACCGAGTACTGTCATTGCTAATATCCAGGCCCATTATGATGCAGGTCTCGTTAAAACAATAATTCACGAAATAATTCATTTGTCTATTCAAGAATTAATTGAAAAATATGAAGTTGAGCATTGGGAGAAAGAAAGGATCGTTGATTTAATAGTTTTTAAAATTGTTCCTGAAATAGCTAAAATGCAAAATATATCAATTGATACAAAACCAATCGATGAAGGTTTTGAAAAATATTATCCAGATATTGAAAAGGTGGTTAAAAATCTATAAGTTATGGAAATAAAAGCAGAAAAACTTCATAAAACGTATAAAGCGAATATTGTATTAGAAGACGTTTCTTTTGTGTTGGAAGCGGGTCAAAAAGTTGGTTTGGTAGGATATAATGGAACAGGAAAATCTACTTTGCTAAAGATTTTGGCTGGGGAGGTTGAATGTGATGGTGGCGTTCTTACTAAAAGAAAAGATTTAGTCGTTGGATATGTGCCGCAGGATACTTCGGACTTACTTGATTGTAGTATTTTGCAATTTTTGAAAAACAAAACTCTGAATGAAAATCTAGAGGAATATAAAATCGAAATTACTTTTGCTGGTTTGGGATTAGATAAATTGTCTTTAGCTGAAAACTTGAATACTTTAAGCTCGGGTCAAAAATCTAAGGTGTTTTTGGCAGGTATCTTGCTGTTAGAGCCAGATGTCATGCTTTTGGATGAGCCGACCAATAATTTAGATTTAGCCGCTTTAGTTTGGTTAGAAAAATTTTTGAAGAACAGTTCCTCTGCTAGTATTATTATTTCACACGACAGGCTTTTTCTTGATCGGATGGTTAATAAGATTTTTGAGATAAAATGGGACTCTCGGACTTTGCAAATTACAAACGGAAGATATTCAGACTATTTAAAGCAAAAAGAAAAAGAATTTCAACGGCAACTACAAAAACATGGAGAAGAACAAGAGGAAATAGAACGTTTAAATTCTATTGTCGATAAAAAACAAAAAAGTACAGCGCAAGGCTCAAAATGGAAAGGGACCGACAATGATAAGTACCTGAGAGGATTTAAGAGAGAACGGGCCAGTGCTTCTGGGAGAATTGTAAAAGCGATAAAAAAGAAAATTGAAAAAGCTTCTAGTAGTTCAATAGTAAAACCTTTGAGCAGGGATACTTATCGATTATTAATTGATCCTAAAAAACCAACAGGTGAGAGTGATATTAGATTTGAGAAAGTTGTCCTTGGTTATCCAGATAGTTTTAAAACAGGTTTGATTAATCTAAGTATAAGTTATGGGAATAGGGTTGCGATTTTGGGCGAGAACGGTACTGGTAAATCAACTATTTTGAAAGCAATTAGTGGAAGACTAACTTCAATAGAAGGGCAAGTAAAAGTAGGGAATTCATTAGTTGTCGGAAATTTGATGCAAGAACATGACAATTTACCTTGGGAAAAGACTTTGCTTGATTACATTTCAGAAAAGACAGAATTATCGATACAAGATAGTTATGCTCTCTTGAGTAGGTTTGCTTTCAATCAAGAGGACGCAAACAAAAAAATTATCAGTTTTTCTCCGGGTGGTCGTTCTCGAATACTCTTGGCCTTATTTTCTGAACTTTCAGTGAATACACTTCTTTTAGATGAGCCAACCAATCATTTGGATCTAGAAGCTTTGTCTGCTTTAGAGGAAGTTCTTTTCGATTACGTCGGGACGATCATACTTGTGTCTCACGATCGTTATTTTATCAACAAATTTGAAGCTGATTATTTTTATTTGATGCAGGATGGGGAACTTAACATTTTGCCTGATTTTAACTCGTACTTACAGGAGGTAAAAAAGAAAACTAATCGTTTGAAGTATTTTTTGTAATCTTTATCTTAATTTGATTATCAGTATATATTATGTTATATTTTTTATTGGAAGTCTTGTTCTTTGGCAATTTCGCCACAAAAACTATATTTTACGGAGGTAAAAACAATGGGAGCAAAAAATCATCAGCCGTGTAATCGTTATTTGGTAAATTCAACTAAATTATCTCGCTCTGTCAGTCTGGCTTATGTTTCTCTCGAGCGGTCAAATATCGCTCTTGAGGACCTGCTTCTCGCCGAACTGACGAACAACAACAGCTGTAGTTTTCCTGAGATTATTCAGGAGCTGGGCAATTCCAGTTCTGCTTTGAATGAAGCTTTGGTAAACTGCAGAGAACTGCGTCGGCAGATGGATGAAGATCGCTACTCTGACCCTGATGTCTTGGCCACCATTAATTTGAAGGCCGTTGGGGAACTTTTCCAATCAAGAGGCATCGTTCGCTTGGAGGATTGGTCAAAGATTTGTGAACTGACGTTGACCCACGGTTTTTATTCGGTACTCGGTTATTTTGAGAAAATGATTGCTGAGATTTCCGCGAAAACCAGGGAGGTGTCTAAACTCGTTGCTGACCTCGGTGGTATTTCTCAAACAGCGCAAGTGAACCTTGTTCTTGAGGAGAATACCGAAGCTAACGTTAAGGTTGAGTTCTTTCAACTCTATACCCTTTGGTGTAAGTTTAACGGTGAATTCGTTGCCTCCAGTGTTCTGTCTACAGAACTGTGGTATCTCGAAAACGGTTACGGATCTCTTTTTGAAAAGGAGTCTGTTCTTTCAAAGGTGATGTGACCGTAACAAAAAGGCTTTATGCAGATGTTTTGCATAAAGCCTTTTATCAATTTATAATAAAGAAATGAAAGTTAAAGATTTAACACAAAATTATATAATAAATATCTTAGAAAAAGATAATCTAGACTTATACAAACAAAGTATGCCTGATTTATTAAATCATTATTTTAAGTATTGGGCTTTGGAAGAATATTTTCATAAATCACTGAAAACAAAAGAAGAAGTAGAGAATAAAACTAGCATGGTAAAATCTCGTTTGGGTTTTATTGAACAAAAACTTAATGATTTTGGATTTGATACTACTGATGTAGAAATAATCTTGTTTGTTGGTCAAAACTGTACTAACGGGCACGCTTTTGAAGAAAAGGGTGGATTTATTGTTTGGTTACCAGTTGAAGCTTACGAAAATATTGAAGATGTGGATATTTTTGTGACTCACGAAATAATTCACGCTTTGCATTATTCAAAAAATTCTGATTTCTATTTCAAAACAAAAGATGAAAAAATAAATGTTGGTAGGCAAATAATAACAGAGGGGATTGCAACCTATCTCACATCCAAGGTTTTGAATATAAGCGATGAAAAAGCGTTATGGGCTGATTTTCTTAATCAGGCGGAGCTGAAAAATTGGTTTGATGAATGTTTAAGTAAAAAGTTTGAATTGTATTATTTTGTCTTAAGGAAATTTAATTCTGTTGATGAAGACATACAGATTTTTTGGGCAAATGACCCTAATGATATTTATAAATATAGGTCTGGTTACTTTATTGGTTTAGAGTTGATAAAAGAATTTGTTCAGGAAGAAAACATTTCAGATAGGCAACTTATTGAAATAAACAGAGGTCTTTTCGAAGAAAAAATTAAACAGATATTAAAAAAATAATTATAAATTTGTAATATTGATTTATGAATAAAAGAAAACTATTATTAACCTCAGCAGGTTTATCTTCTGAAACTGTCGCTCAGGGGTTTGAAAGTATGGCTGAGGGCCTTAAAGATCAGCCTGTGGCTATTATCACGACAGCAGCTGAGGGGAAAGAGGAGAATAAATATTCTCAACTTGCTAAAAAACAGATTGAGGACATGGGCTTTGCTAATATTGACTTTGTTGATTTTGAGACAGAGCCAAATAAAGATCTTTCATCCTATGGTGTATTTTATGTTTGTGGCGGAAATACTTTTAAACTTCTTAAGTTTGCTAAAGAGGCAAATTTTAAATCATCGATTGAAGAACTTTTTAAACGAAATGGATTGTATATAGGTGTGAGTGCAGGAAGTATTATCGTTAGTCCTTCAGTCCAAATTGCAGGTGAAATTGAACCCGATGATAATGAAGTTGGACTTGATGATTTAACTGGTCTTAACCTTGTAAATATGATTATTCTCCCTCATTATTCCCTTGAGATAGAGGAAGAAGTAGTAGCCTTTGAAAAAAAGTATTCCGTAGCTGTAGAACGTTTAAATAATTCACAAGCTGTTTTTATTAAGGATGATAAGGAAATTGTTGTTGGATAGTAAGAGGGGTATAGTAGATAACTTTTTGAATTGTAATCAGATTTTTAAGATCTTTATTTCAACACTTAATTGATTCCAAAAGTTTAATTCTTGTATGATTTGGTTCCAGTGAAATCCTATTAGGTCCACCATAAGAAAAACTGCTAACTTTTTGTTAGCAGTTTTTATTATTTGTGCATCTAAATAGGAGGATTTGAACCGAGTGAAGTATGGAGGAGGAGCTTGCGACGACGAATACGAGCGAGTGAAGTGAAAGGCGAATGAAAATATCCACGAGAGTGATCAAGTTCTGAGATATTTAGAATTTTTGTAAGAGCACAATTAATAGAGTGTAGATTTTAAAGGTAGATGGTAGAATAAAATGTATACATTAAATTATAAATTTATATATTAATAATTAACTAAAAAAATATTTCATCTATATGAAAACAAAAGCGATTATAGCGATGTTGACGGGGTTGATTGATTATATTGGTGATTTGTATGCTGTAAAGCAATATTTGGGTGATGAGATAGGGGAGGAAGCGGTGGTTTGTTGGTAAATTCTAAAAAGGTTGCTTATATTTATTTATTGTGTTACATTGATTTTACGTTTGTTCTTCAAATAAACTTAGAAAGGAGGTGACCAATATGGAAAAGAAATGGTATATTCACTCGAACGATGATGAAGATTATGATGACGGTGCGGCCGACGAGCAGGAAAATTTGCCAGGAAGTGATGGTCCGGAAGGCCCTTAATTCACCATGTTTAGTGTATCTCAGACAAGCCCTCTCGTTTATTTTTATTTACGAGGGGGCTACTTTTTTAAGATTAAACATGTTTAAATATAAATTTGAAATAAATAAGGAAGGGTGTTGGGCTTATTGGGCTCAGAGTTCTATTCGGTGGAATTGGTATTTTAACCAAGGAGAAGCGAATAAGTGGAAAGAGTTTACTGGAGAATTTACAGTAGAGGAAGAAAATGGGTTGAATAGATTAAGAGAGATATTGCAAAAAGAGGGTAACGCTTATTTATGGTTATGGGACAGGTATGAGAATAACCAAATAGAAAATAAAGAAGGAAAGGAAAGCTGGGAGAAAATAAAAAGTGTTTTGGCGGATAAGTTTGAGAAGATATGGCAAATAGAAAAACCTAAGTTAGAAGCTTGGAAAAAAGAACTTGAGCAATTAGATTTAAAAGATAAAGAAGATAACTTAAAAAGAATCTTTAATTTTTTTGGTGTGTTTAACCAAGAAAAAGAAATTAAAGCAAAACTTTTATTTGGTTTTGGTAAAAAAGCTGGAGGAGCTACTAAGAAAGAATTTCCAAATTTAATGATTTTGTTATTGTCAGGAGCTGATCTAAAAGACAGAAGGTTTGTTTTAAATGTTTTACTTCATGAAAGTCTGCATCTTTTGGAATATTCTTCAGAAAAAGATTTATTGTTTAGACAATCATTTAAAGAAATATTAGCTCCTCTTAAGATTAAACAATCTCAACCTTCTTGGAGACACTTGATTACAGAAAGCATTATTGGTTCAATCATAGGAAGAGGCGTTGGTTGCTGGGATAAAGGAGAATCAAAAGAAATAACAGGTATTTTTGTTGATAAGGAAAAAAATAGGAATCACTTTTATAACCAAAAGATTTTATTGATTTCTCAAAAATTAGCGCCTCTTACAGAAAAATACTTAAAAAATAATAAGGAAATGGACTCAGTTTATACTGATCAAGTTTTGGAGATATTGAAAGAGGAGTTAGTTGATTAAAAAGGAAGGGTGCAAAATTATACAAAATACGAAGTGTGATTATTATGCTAAAATAAATTTAATATTAATAATAAAGAAAAAAGAAATAAATTAACAATTAATCAAAAAGAGATACTATATATATGAAAACAAAAGCGATTATAGCGATGTTGACGGGGTTGTTGGCGGCGACGGGAGTCGTGGGTTATAAAATTGTGAAAGTTAAAAATTTTGGAGGGATAGAAGAAAATTTACATAAAGTGGTGGAAGTAATTGATGGAGATACTTTTGTGGTGGCCGGAGTTGAAGGAGAAGAAGATTCTGATCTGTCGGTGAGGATTTTGAATATTGCAGCTCCTGATAAAAATGAATGTTATTTTGAAGAATCAAAGAAAGCTTTGAAAGATTTGATTGAAGGGAAGGAGGTGAAGTTAAGAAAAGATGTTTCGGGTGTAGATAAGTTTGGACGATTATTAAGACATGTTTTCTTGCCTTCTGAAACAGAAAAGGAAGATGATATGTTTGTGGCACAATATATGGTAGAAAATGGTTTTGCTAAAGCTATTCCAGTGGTACCTGATTTCGAATATAAAAGATATTTAGCTCAAAGAGAGAATGTTGCGATTTCTGGGAAATTAGGGGTGTGGGGAAATTGCCAAGAGGACTTACCAAAATATTTTGGAGACGTGACTGATATGCAGATTGAAGATCCTGAGTGTATTATTAAAGGAAATATTTCGACAGAGAATCCGACTAAATTTTATTTTCTACCAAATTGTGCTCCCTATTCTCAAATAAAAATTGATGCAGAAAGAGGGGAACGGTATTTTTGTTCAGAAGAAGAAGCCGAAGAGGCTGGTTTTACTAAATCGGCGACTTGCGGGACTGCTTACTAGAATTTTGTATAAATAGTGGTTTTTATGCTTAATTACTATAGAATGCGGTGGATTTTATAGGGAATCTGGTTGTTGAGTAAAAACAGGGGTCGGACCCCTGTTTTTATTTTGAATAATTTTTTGTTTAATGTGTTAAGATATTTTTAATGGCAATTGGTACTAAGTTTATAAAAAGAACAAAACGAAGGTTTTATAAAAGAGTTCAGAAAATTAAGAGTTGGGTTGAGAGAAATGAAAAGTACCTGTCAATTAGTTTCTTTTCTTTAGGTTTGATTGTTGACAGGTTAACCTTGACCAGAGTTGATCTTCTTTTTGATAATCTAGTTTTGATTACTTATTTATGTTTAGCTGTCCTGGGAATAGTATTACTTTATACCGCACAGGTAAAAAAGAAGAAACAACCCTATCTTTGGGTGGTAAGAATCTCTGAGTACGTTCCTTTCCTTATGCAGTATGCTTTTGGAGGTTTGTTTAGTGGTTTTATTATTTTTTATACTAAAAGTTCTTCGTGGGCGACTAGTTGGATTTTCCTTTTCATTCTTATTGCTTTTTATATAGGGAATGAAAGGTTTAGAAAGAATTATAAGAAAGTGGACTTTCAAATAAATATTTTATTTGTAGCTATTTTTTCATTTATGATATTTTTTGTTCCGGTGGTCTTGAAAAAGATGGGAATGGGAATTTTTATCCTAAGTGGAATTTTAAGTGTGCTTTTAATTTATTTATTGGTTTATTCCTTATCTTATTTTATTGCTGAGATCAAACCAAAAAGAGAGAGAAAAATTACAAAAAATATTTTGGGTGTTTTCCTTTTATTTAATATACTTTATTTTTTAAATGTTATTCCACCCATTCCACTGTCTTTAAAAGAAATTGGTATCTATGAATCTGTAACAAGGAATTCTGCTGGTGAGTATCTTTTAGTAGAGAAGGAATTACCTTGGTATTCTTTTGGTAATTATTTTTTAAGAATTCCTGAAGGTGGAGTTTATGTTTATCAATCCATTTTTGCTCCCACTCGTTTAAGTACTGATATCTATAACAATTGGCAGAGATTTGATGTAGATAAACGACGCTGGGTATCATTGAGTGAAGTTCACTTTCCTTTAATAGGTGGTCGGGATGAAGGTTATAGAGGTTATTCTTTTATGATGAATATTACCGAAGGTTTGTGGAGGGTCGATGTTAAAACTAAAGAGGGATTAGTGGTAGGGAGAATAAAATTTAAAGTAGTGGAAGAAAATCAGATTGATGCTATTTGACAATATTGTAAAAAAACTGTTTCTTAAAATAAGCCATTGACTTTATTTTAGGTTCTGATAATATAGTAATCGTACTTGATTTGTAGCTTGCTATAAATTAAGTACATTGAAAAACATCGCCTTCGGGTGGTGTTTTTCATTTGTATTTGTAGGAGAAGTCTTTTGTGTTAAAATTAAATTAAAGTTACTAAGTTACTAAGTTACTAAGTTAATAAGTTAATAAGTTAATAAAATAATAAAAAACTAAAATGTTAAAAAATATGTTAATGAAGAAGATGTTGAAATCTCAGCTAAAAGGTGTACCCGAAGCAGAGCAGGAAAAGATTTTAAAAGTGGTAAGTGAAAATCCAGAGTTGTTTGCTAAGATTGCCAAAGAAATTCAAGAGAAGATAAAAGGTGGGGCTGATCAGATGTCTGCTTCCATGGAAGTGATGGGTAAGTATCAGAATGAATTAAAAGGGATTCTAGGTTAATTCTATGATAGGATTGGCTGTTTTGTTTGGTTGTGTTATATTAATTTTAGTAATGTTCTTATTTCTAAAATAGAAGATAAAGGAGGTGATTTTAATGAAGTATTCTTACGAGAGTCCTGAAGATGAAAAAACAGAAGAGAAAACTGAAGAAAAGCCCTCTGATAAGTAACCTATAGCTCTCCCAAGATTTTTTTTGGGGGAGTTGATTTTTATTAAAATAACTAGTTATAAGATATCCAGAGTTTAGATTGACGAATTGATTTCAACTATTTATAATCTATAAATCTTTTATAAGTTTAATATAAAAAAGATAAAAACATGGATGATGAATTTGATGATTCTGTGGAAGATGACGACGTAGAACTTGATGATGAGTTAGACGACGAAGATGATTTTTTTGAAGACGATGAGGAGGGTGAAGATGACGAAGATGATGAAGACGATGAGTAATAATTAATTTATTATTTGTTTGTGAAGAATGTAGGGGTCGGACCCCTGTGTTTTTTTATACAGTGAATTTTTTTATTTTATGGTAAAATCTGGTTAGAATAGTTTTAATTAAAGATTATTAAAAGTTAATTACTCAAATCTATGAAAATTTTATTTTTTTATAATGAAGAATGGGAGAAAGATTATTTTAGTCAAAAAATTAATGATGATTTTGAAATTGAATTTTTAAAAGGCAGAATACAAGATCATTCTGATTTTGAGGATAATAAGGTTGAGATATTGTCTGTCTTTGTTGGATCTCATGTAGATGCTTTTGTTTTAGATAAATTTCCTAACCTAAAGTGTATTACGACTCGATCAACTGGTTTTGACCATATTGATATTGAAGAAGCTAAGAAAAGGGGTATTGCAGTTTTGAATGTTCCTACCTATGGTTCTGTGACTGTGGCTGAGTTTGCTTTTGCTTTGTTGTTATCAGTATCACGAAAAATCTTTCCTGCTTATGAACAGGTTCTTAACCGTGGTGATTTTGAAAAAAAAGGTTTAAGAGGTTTTGATTTAAATGGAAAAGTTTTGGGGGTAGTAGGGACAGGTAATATTGGACAAAATGTTATAAGAATGGGAAATGGTTTTGGAATGAAAGTAATTGCCTTTGATACTTGTCGAAATGATGAACTTGCTAAGGAGAATAATTTTGAATATGTGGAGTTTGATGATTTATTAAAAATATCTGATGTTGTAACTTTACACGTTCCCTATAATCCACATACTCGTCATCTTCTTAATAAGGATAACTTTGGAAAGATGAAGGAAAGTGTTGTTATTATTAATACCTCTCGGGGAGGTGTTATTGAGACAGAGGCTTTAGTAGAAGCTTTAAAGGATGATCGAGTGGCTGGGGCAGGTTTGGATGTTTTGGAGGCTGAAATTTATATGGGTAAAGAACTTGATTCGTTGAATAAAGAAAATGCTAGTGATGAAGATTTAGATACTGTGTTGCACAATCAATATTTAATTGATCATCCAAATGTTATTATTACTCCGCATAACGCTTTTAACACCCAAGAAGCGATTGAGAGAATTTTTGATGTAACGGTTGAAAATATAAAAAGTTTTGGGGAAGGAGAGGTTGTAAATGAAGTTAAATAAAGTTTTACTTTAATTCTTTCACTTGGGCTCCGATTCTAAATCTGTTCGGGTCGAACTAGGTGAGTCTGTTTAGGTTTTTGTGTTTGTGTAGGTTAATATTTAAAATAAATATGAAAGATTTTGATAATTGGAATAAAAATAAAAAAGAGATAGATGAAATTAGCCTTAATAAGAACTTTTCTGAAAGAGATGTTTGGTTTATAAAAATGGGACTTAATGTTGGTTTTGAACAAGACGGAAAAGGCGAAGAATATTTAAGACCTGTTTTAATTTTGAAGAAATTTAATAAAACTGTTTTTCTAGGAATTCCTTTAACTAAAGTTGGAAAAAAATTACCTTTTTATCATACTTTTAAGTTTAAAGGTGAAAATAGTACAGCTATTCTTTCACAGGTTCGTTTATTTGATACAAAAAGATTAAAGTTTCGTTATGGTAAAGTAAGTAAGTTTGATTTTAAAGGAGTAAAAGAAAAACTTATTGAATTGATTCAATAAGTTTTTCTTAGTTTATACTCCTCAAAATGAGGAGGGCTCCTATGTGGAGATTTGTACTTATAAGTATAAACACAAAAATATATAATGCAAGTTAAAATAATATGATAAAAATAATAACACATAACGGGGGTTTCCATGCAGATGATGTGTTTGCTGTGTCGACAATTAAATTATGGTTAGAAAAAAATGAACCTAAAAATGTTTTTGGTAAAACAAAAGTTGAAGTTATAAGGACTAGAGATATGGAAATAATTTCAAAAGGAGATTTTGTTGTTGATGTCGGAGGAGATTATGATCCTGCTAAGAAAATTTTTGATCATCACCAAGCAGGTGGTGCTGGGGAGCGTACCAATGGAATTCCTTATTCTTCGTTTGGGTTAGTGTGGAAAGAATACGGAGAACAAATTTGTGGTTCTCGAGAGATAGCTGATGTTATTGATCAAAGGATTGTTCAACCAATAGATGCTACGGATAATGGTGTAGATTTGTGTAAATTGATTTATCCAGATGTACAACCATATTCTATTTCTAATTTAATTGGCCTTTGTAATTTTATTCCTAATAAAGACAAAAAGGGAAGTCTTGATGGAAATTTTTTAAAAGCCACGATTTTAGCTAAAGATATTTTAGAAAAAGAAATTGAGATGTCTCAAATAGAGGTTGAAGAAAAGAAGTATGTTGAAGAGGTTTATGACCAATCGGAGGACAAAAGAATAATTGTTTTGGAAAAAGATGTAAGTGATGATTCTTGGGGTTCTATTTTATCTAAATATGATGAACCTCTTTATATAGTTAAACCAGATGGGAAGAGTCAAAATTGGAAATTAAAAACTGTGAGAGAAGATACAACTTCTTTTAAGAGTAGAAAAGATTTACCTTCAAGTTGGGCAGGGAAAACTGGTTCAGATTTAGTTAAAATTACTGGAATAGAAGGATCGATTTTTTGCCATAATAAAAGATTTATTGTGATAGCACATACTAAAGAGGGGGCTATTAAGTTGGCTCAGTTGGCTGTAGAAAATTAAAAAATTTAACGTTGATATTAAATTTTAGAAAAAAATAACCCACTGATCAGTTAAAAACTAATCAGTGGGCTTGATAACTAAAGGACAAGACATTTTTCTTCTTTTTTTTTACCCCCTTACTTTTGGGCAATGGTTTACGTGCTTTTGAGTTCTGTGATTTTCTGAGCTAGTATTCTTCCAATTTCAGCCATTATTTCATTTTGGCTGGGGTTACTTCCCCCTAGGCCGATGACCACCTCGGTGATGGAGCTGAAGATGATTTGGTTAGACTGGAGTTCGAAGATAAGAATCTTTCCCTTGAGGTTATTAGAATTTCGGCGAAAAGACCACAGTCTCATGTTTATCTTACTACCGAGATCTTCGAAGGCGACGATGGCTTCTGAATCTGTTTGTTCACAGGCTTTTCGGAAGGCTTCAAGTTTCTCTTCGTGGGTAAAGCTATCAAGTCTTTGATTGAAGCCTAATTCGTCCAGTACCCTGATTACTTTTGAAGGGGTGGCAATGGAATCAAAGGTTTCCAACTTTTGAAGCTCGCTGGCCACAACAACCATTCCTTCCTCCGGCCAAATGGCTAATTTGGAGATTTTAGCGAGAACCAGTTTATTCTGTGCTGGTATCTCGTTTTCTCCGATGATCATTTCAATTTTACCATCGGTTGACCTTTGCACCTCCTTTGTTACAGATTTAGCGAACAAAGCCGCCTGAGCTGCCGTCACTAACGGGATAGCCGCCATACATCCACTGAGTGTGATGATGGATCCCAAAAGAACCAAACCTGTTAATAATTTAAAAAACAAAGATTTTTTTTCCATGATGTACCCCCTTTTTAGTTTTTATGAAGCTAAAATTTTAGTATTTAAAATTAAGAAAAACAGATGGTTTTTTAACGCCTCCTTTTTTAGATATTTTGTCCTTTTGAATTAACAAAGAACAAGGTTACTTCTATTGAATAGAGTACCAAAAGACTTGCAAAAAGCAAGCATTTGTTGTCTAAGAGTGTTGCTTGCCAATTATTATTAGTGTATAGTAATTGATAATTGAAGGAAATAAATTGTTCCTTATATAAAGAGGGGCTTTTTAATTTAAAGATTAATAACCTAATTACAATCTGAATCATGAGAGATTATCCATTGGAGAAAGTTAGAAATATAGGGATTATTGCGCATATTGATGCCGGTAAAACTACTGTGAGTGAACGGGTGCTTTTTTATACTGGTGTCTCTCATAAGATTGGGGAAACACATGAAGGCGAGGCTATTATGGACTGGATGGAACAAGAACAAGAAAGAGGTATCACTATTACCTCAGCTGCAACTACTTGTTTCTGGACACCGAGCTATGATAAAGATAATTTAGATTTGAAACATCGTTTTAATATTATTGATACACCTGGACACGTAGATTTTACTGCAGAAGTGGAAAGATCACTGAAGGTACTTGATGGTGGTGTGGTTGTGTTTGATGGTGTGGCTGGAGTAGAGTCACAATCAGAAACTGTCTGGCGACAGGCTGATAAATATAAGGTTCCTCGTGTTTGTTTTATCAATAAGTTAGATAGAACAGGGGCAAGCTTTGAAAGGTCCTACCAGAGTATCTTGAATCGTTTAACTAAGAAGGCAATTAGGATGCAAATTCCTATTGGAGAAGAAGAGAATCACGAAGGAGCTGTGGACTTGCTAAGAATGAAAGGTTATTTATTTGAAGGAAATATGGGTAGCGATGTGAAGGAAATTGAAATTCCTGAAAATCTAAAAGCTGAAGCTGAAAAATATCATGGTGAATTAATTGAAAAAATCGTTGAAAATGATGAAACTTTGATGAATGATTACCTTGATGGAAAAGAGATTCCACTAAGTGAATTGAAAGCTTTGTTGAGAAAAGCTGTGATTGCTAATGAAGTAGTTCCTGTTTTCACTGGTTCTGCTTTAAAGAATAAGGGAGTGCAATTAGTTTTAGATGCAGTAATTGATTATTTACCTTCTCCTTTGGATATTCCAGCAGTTAAAGGAATTGATGTTAAAACAGAAGAAGAAGTTGAAAGAAAAGCTGATGATAATGAACCTTTTGCAGCTTTAGCTTTTAAATTACAAACAGATCCTTTTGTTGGTCAACTAACTTTCTTCAGAGTTTATTCTGGCAAATTAGATGCTGGTTCCTATGTTTATAATTCTTCAACTGGTAATAAGGAGAGAGTTGGTAGAATTTTGAGAATGCATGCTAATGATAGAGAGGAAGTAAAAACAGTTTATGCTGGTGAAATTGCTGCTGCGGTTGGTTTAAAAAATACACGAACGTCTGACACACTTTGTGATGAAGCTCATCCTGTTATTTTAGAAAAAATAGAATTTATGAAACCTGTTGTTTCTGTTAGGATTGAGCCTAAGACAAAAGCCGATCAGGAGAAGATGGGAATTGCTTTGAAGAAGCTTTCTGATGAAGATCCAACTTTTGTTGTTTCAAGTGATTCCGAGACTATGGAGACTATTATTTCCGGAATGGGAGAATTACATTTGGATATTTTAGTTGAAAGAATGAAACGAGAATTCAATGTTATGGCTGATATTGGTAAACCACAAGTAGCTTACCGTGAGACTATTCAAATGATGGCTGAAGCAGAAAATAAATATGTTAAACAATCAGGAGGTCGTGGTCAGTATGGTCATGTTAAACTTAGAATTAAACCTTTGGAAAAATTAGCTGAAGATGTAAAAATACCTAAGAACACAAAGAGAGAAGAGGGTTTTGAATTTGTTAATAGTATTAAAGGTGGTGTTATTCCTCAAGAATATATTCCAGCTTGTGAAAAGGGAGTTAAAGAAGGTATGGAAAGAGGAGTTGTGGCTGGATATAAGTTGGTAGACATTTCTTGTGAGTTGTTTGATGGATCCTACCATGATGTGGATTCATCTGAAATTGCTTTCAAAATTGCAGCTTCTAAAGCTTTTCAAGAAGCAGCTAAAAAAGCTAATCCTGTTTTGTTAGAGCCTGTTATGAAAGTTGAAATTGTTGTTCCTGAAGATTTCATGGGGGACGTAACAGGGAACCTAAGTTCTAAAAGAGGTCAGATAGAAGAGATGGGAGATCGTGGAAATATGAAAGTAGTTAATGCTAAAGTGCCTTTGGCTGAGATGTTTGGTTACACAACAACTCTTCGTTCGATGACAGAAGGTCGTGGAACAAGTTCGATGGAATTTGACCACTATGCTGTTGTTCCTCAGAATGTAGCTAAGGAAATTGTGGAGGCAAGGGGGTAGATAAGTATTAAGTATTAAGGAGAAGTGGGTCGGCGATGAACTGTACCTCAAAAAGTGGACACGAAATAAAAAACTACTTTTGGATTAAAAGATGATCTCTGTATTGCATAGGGGTCATCTTTTTTTGTTGTTTTTTGTAAATTTATTTGATAAAGTAAAGATACGATGTTAAATAAAAATAAGAAAAAAAGAGTAATAACAAAACCCTTGTCTGGTTTTATGGAATTAATGCCAGCCGAACAAATAGTGTTTAATAAGATGTTTGATACTATTCGCCAAACATATGAAGTTTTTGGATTTATACCACTTGATACTCCAATATTAGAAAGGGCCGAATCTTTGCTTGCAAAAGCAGGAGGAGAAACCGAAAAGCAGATATATCAATTCAAAAAAGGAGATACAAATCTTGCAATGCGTTTTGATTTAACAGTCCCACTTGCTCGCTATGTAGCAGAATATTATGGCGATTTAGTTTTTCCTTTTAGACGTTATACTATGGGGAAGGTCTTTCGTGGAGAAAGACCTCAAGCTGGACGTTTCCGCGAATTTTATCAATGCGATATTGATGTTGTTGACAATGGACAACTCGATCTTCAGTTTGATGCTGAAATTTCAAGCATCATCTATACTATTTTTCAAAAGCTTGGTTTTAAGAATTTCACAATTCGTATCAATAACCGTAAGATTTTTGACGGGTTATTTGCAGAATTGGGAATTACAAAAAAATCATCTAATATTATGCAGGCTATTGATAAACTTGAAAAAGTCGGAAATGAGGCTGTTAAAAATGAATTGAAGAAGTTATTGCTGTCTCCGGAAGTTGTGGAGCGAATTTTCAATTTTATTGGACTAAAAGGCTCATCTGATAATGTCATAGCAGGATTACAAAGTCTTGGAATTGATAATATTCAATTCAAAAACGGTGTAAAAGAGCTTGTGAAAGTTGTTTCTCTAATTAAGCAATTTGGTGTTCCAGAATCTAATTTCACAGTAGATCTTACAATTGCTCGTGGATTAGATTATTATACAGGAACAGTTTATGAGACATTCCTAGATGATTATCCTGAAATTGGCTCAGTGTGTTCTGGTGGTCGTTATGATAATCTTATCAGTCACTATACTAGCCGTAAGATTTCAGGTGTTGGTATTTCAATTGGTCTTACTCGTCTATTTAATCAACTTTACAAAAAGGGCATACTCCAGACAAGTGAACCAACTCTTACTAAAGTGCTTGTTTTGCCAATGACAGAAGATGTTAAATATAGTCTCGAGATTGCTACCAAGTTGAGGAAAAATGGTATTTCCACCGAAATATCATTTGTACAAGGTAAAATGAAGAAACGACTTAGGTATGCTGATAGACTTGGTATCCCGTATGTTGTTTTTATTGGTGAGGACGAGATCAGGAAAGGTGTTTATACCTTGAGAGATCTTGTTACTGGTAATCAAAAAGAGCTGGGAGAAAGAGAACTTTTAACTAAATTTAGCAAGAAGTGAGAAGGAGATTCTTTATAAAATATATTTATTATAAAAACAAAGAGTCATAAAATAAAAATTACGACCACTATGCTAATAAAAAAGAAGTAGCTATGAGGAAGAGGAAACGGCTACTTTTTTTGTATATTTGTAATTATAGCGTAATGATCACTCACACCATTAATAAGTTTAGTATCGGTAACTAAGTATTCTTTTGTACTAAACAGTCCGTCAACCATTAAGTCTAATTTCCCTGCATAATGTAAGTTTTCATCTATACTTGTTTTATAATGTAGTGGAATATTATCTTTATATTTTTCAGATATTTTTTTAAATATCTCCTTTCCTCTCGGTGCATTAAAATCTCCACAAAAAATTATTTCTGGAAATAATTTGATTTTTTTTAGTAAGGATTTTAGATTTACTCTCTGCTGTTGGCTAGTCCTTCCATTTTCTGACCATGTAAAGTGTGTATTACCTACAAAAAACTTCTCTTCCCCATCTTTGACTTGTGTAACAATTATGGCTCTGTTTACATGAGTTTGTCTTGTTTTTTTTGGAGTAAAATTATATATTTGTTTAGAATTTCCGTGGTAATAGATTTTTTTTATCTTTATTATTTTACAACTAGTCAATATTGCGATTCCCATTGTGGAAAATTTTTCCTTCCCATTTTTATTGTCTAGTCTTTTCCACATAGGGGTAAAAGCACCATCCATATTAAGTCTATTCTTTAGTTGAGTATATGTATCTTTAAAAACCTCTTGCAGGCATATGATATCAGGTGATTCATTGAGAAAAAAATTCATCTGTTTTGATAAATGTTGTTTACCCGCAATATTTAGTGATATTAATTTTAATTTGGACATATGTTTTTACAAATTAACTTTTTATTATTGATGTGTACACATTGATAATTTCGTTTATTATTTTTTGCGGGGTAAATTCTAGACTTTCTTTTTTTGCATTTTCTATTATCTCTTTTTGTAGTTTTTGATTTTTTAAAAATTCACTTATTTTATTTACAGATCCTTCTATGTCGTTTGGTTTTAATAATATCCCTGTAATTTTATCTGATACGATATCTATTATTCCAGGGACTGATGTCGCGATTACAGGTAATCCTGTAGAAAATGCCTCTATAATTGTCATTGGGCAACCTTCCCAATGTGAAGACAAAAAGAGTGCATCCATTTTTCTCATCAATAATGGCATATCCTTAACAACCCCTATAAACTTAATATTCTCCGCAATATATTCTTTAGAACATATATCTTCGAGTATTCTTTTTTGTGAACCAGAACCAGAAATGGTAAGTGTTATTGATGGATTTTGCAATAAAAGTTTTTTAAAAATTTTTATTGCAAAATCTATATTTTTAGAATATTCTAATCTCCCAACTAATAAAATATTTTTTATAGATTTATTACTTTCAGATTCTTCTTTAAATCTAAATCGACTCGTATCAACCGCATTATTTATAACAATAATTTTGTTAGGTAATATACCTGTTCTCGCTGCTAGTGTTGCGGCGACAGACCGAGACACTGCTATATGTGAGGCTGTTTTATGAGATAGTATTTTATCTATCATGTAGTGATACCATCTCCACCAATTAAAAAAAGTTGAGTGCTCTGTTGCAACAGTTGAACATCTTAGTCCTGCTGTAGCTACACGACCAACAACACCAGCATGAAACAAATGAGTGTGTATTATATCAAAATTTCCTTTTCTCAGTATCCTCCTCAAGATATATATTTTAGATATATATTTATTTCCCAAATTCCCTAAATATATTATTTTATTGTTTGGGATGTTGAGACGAAATTTCAACATATCCCCTTCTTTTTCTGAGAAAGATGCAATAAAGACATCGTGACTTTGCAGATATAATTCATTGACTATAGATGCTACAGATGTTTCTACTCCACCATCTAACCTCATTGTTTTCATTAACATTAATATCTTCATATAATTTATATTTTAGTATATCCATCACTTACAGCATAAATACCATCTTGAGTATGTTTATATATTTGAAAATGATGCATACCGTGAGAGTTCCATCCTTGGTTTGAATTAGTAAGAATTATTTTAGCCTTTTCTTCAATATATTCATTTGGAGTTAATTTTTTTATCTCAAAGGCCTTAACTGATTGTCCATATCTCAAAGAACAATCTTGAGCTAACCGAAATTTTTTTGATTTGTAATTAAGTACAGGTCCAGCTGGTCTACTAGAGGAAGAAGCATTGTTATTTAGAGGAGATTTTGGGTGTTTTTCCCAATTTCCCAACAATCCATTTTCAGAATAAAATAATTCTAGTTTTGAGAAATCTCTTTGTGTACAAGCAAACATAAACCAATTGTTTCCATGTTTAAAAATAGTTGGGTCATAATATTTCCCCTTTAGTAATGTCTTGCAGTATTTCCACGAACATAGATTATTATTTCTTGCTTTATACAATCTAACATCTGAATTATCAGCAGATTCTACTAACATATAAATTTTGTCTTCATAATTATGAATAGTGGGATATGAAAGATGGAAGTTTTCATTAACTACTATGATAGGATTTACCCATTTGCTGTCAGTTTTTCTTTCCAATCTTGCTATAACTCCTTTACCTTCTTTGAGAAGAAGTTCACAAAATAAGTATTCTGTATTGTTTAAAATATAAACAAAAGGGTCAGCAACATAAAAACCACCAACTTTCAAAAAAGGGTTTTTTATGCTTAAATCTATCATGAACTCTGGTTGTCGAGTTGATTGCTGAAGGTTATCAAGCGAGTTTATTTTAAGACCGACAATTGAGAAAAAATCTTTCATTTTATAATTAGCTTAAATATTAAATAACTCTTAAATAAATTAAATACTAACAAATTTTTGATTAAAAAGAAATTACACAATAATATTGTTATATATCATGAATAAAATACTCAAAAAAGTAACGGATAATACAAAAGATTTATGTTTATTAGAGTTTTCAGGCAAAGATGTTATAAATATATATAGGGAGTTTTCCTTGGTTGGTATTGATATAATAATTGATGGAGGTTGGGCAGTTGATGCTATCATTGGAAAACAAACAAGGAAACATTCTGATCTCGACATCATTATATCAATCAAGGAAATTGAGTCGGTAAAAAAAGTTTTATCTAAAAAAGGTTTTGTTGTAGACAAAAAAGAAACTGAAATTCCTAATAGATTAGTTCTGATAAACAAAGATTATGGTTTGGTCGTAGATTGCCATCTAGTTGCATTCCAAAAAGACGGGTCTGGGGTTCAAGACTTAATTAATTATAGGTATGTTTACTCTAAGGAAGGATTATCTGGAAAGGGAAAAATATTAAACGAGGGAGTTAAGTGTCTAAGTGCATCGGAGCAGATGAGATGTAGAATAGAAAAAAACTATTCTTTTGATGATCCTGACAGATTTAGACCTGGAGAGATAAACGCCGATAGACACGATTTAGATTTGTTAAAAAATTTACCCTTAAAAAGGGCAGAAGATGGGACTCGAACCCATAACCTCTAGTTCCACAAACTAGTGCTCTAACCAATTGAGCTACGTCTGCCATGTCTATTATCTTGTAAGTGTGTTATACACTTTTCCCCTTCTCATTCATAAAGTATACCTTATTGTGTTCAATATGTTAACATTTTGTACTCGTCGTGATTTTTTTATAATAAAACTTAAAAAGTTTGATTTGAAAGTTGCCTAAAAATGTTAAGAGAGAAGAGGGTTTTGAGTTTGTTAACAGTATTAAAGGAGGGGTAATTCCTCAAGAATATATTCCAGCTTGTGAAAAAGGAGTTAAAGAAGGTATGGAAAGAGGAGTTGTAGCTGGATATAAGTTGGTAGACATTTCTTGTGAGTTGTTTGATGGATCCTACCATGATGTGGATTCATCTGAAATTGCTTTCAAAATTGCAGCTTCTAAAGCTTTTCAAGAAGCAGCTAAAAAAGCTAATCCTGTTTTGTTAGAGCCTGTTATGAAAGTTGAAATTGTTGTTCCTGAAGATTTCATGGGGGACGTAACAGGGAACCTAAGTTCTAAAAGAGGTCAGATAGAAGAGATGGGAGATCGTGGAAATATGAAAGTAGTTAATGCTAAAGTGCCTTTGGCTGAGATGTTTGGTTACACAACAACTCTTCGTTCGATGACAGAAGGTCGTGGAACAAGTTCGATGGAATTTGACCACTATGCTGTTGTTCCTCAAAATGTGGCTAAGGAGATTATTGAGAAGAGGGGATAAAAGTTAAAAATAGAAAATTAAAGAAACTTCGGAGGTTCAACCTCCGAAGTTTTTTATTTTAATAAATAGATACTACTATGTTTTTTGAAATGTTGTTTTTTAAAAAAGTGTTTTGATCTATCATTGTGAGTATTAATTTCTGTTTTAAACATTTTTATACCGAGATTTTTCATTTCTTCTATTATTTCAGTCAAGGCTTTTCTGCCTATTTTTTTATCTCTATATTTTTTTTGTAAGTATATTATAATTATTTCTGTAATGTCATTATGTGTTCTTAATATCTGTACAAAACCAATTTTTTTGTTTTCTAAAAAAATAATGTAATAAAAATTATTTTTATCTTTGAAAAGTTGTTTTACTCCTGTTTTAACGCGTTCTTTAGAAGACAAAAATAATTCTTTTGGGTTTTCTTCGTAAAAAGTAATTATATTTTTTACAATGAAACTAAAGTCTTCTGTAAAATTAGCTTTTTTTATTTGACTTGACATAATTTTTATATATTTTACTATGTGAATAGTAGTATAAACAATTATATTAAATTAGACAAATTTATTAATTAGTTTAAATAATTCCATGAATAGTCAAAATAAGTATAATTTAATCAAGTTATGGAAAAAAGGTTGGTCTTCCTTTAAAAATCCTAATCCCACAGGTATTCAGGAGATTTCGTTAAATAAGTTTAAAGTGTTAGATAGTAAATATTTACTTAGTTCAACTAAAGGTTGTAGCACAGGGACTTGTTTAAGATATGAGCGATAAATATTTATTTTTTGAGAAGAATATAGATGATAAGTTAGAAAAATTAAATCAAATTAAGGGGTTAAGGTGGATTAATTTTGTTGAATTGAAAGCCTCCGTAAGAGGTTTATTGAATAGAGAAATTAGAAAAATTATTTTAATAAATAGATACTATCCATAGGGCTTGACAAGTAAATTAAACTGTGATATGATAATATCAGAAGTTTAGAAAAAGGGAATTATTGAAACCCTTGACAAACATAACACTGGGTGTTATAGTTTAAACAGAGTTAATAATTAAATAAATTCTTTGAGGAAGGAGTTTTGGATAAATAGGCAAATAATGTCTTATTTATACAAATAGTCAAAAAACACCTTCTCTTTTAAGAAAATCGTTTTTTTGACTTTTTTATTGTCAGAGTGTTGGAAACAAAGAAAATTCTTTATTTTCAACACTCTCTCAGTAAAATAAAATGAGAGTGTTCTTTTAAAAAATTCCTCGTCAGATAGGCTGAAGAGGTAAATAATATAGACTATAAATTTTTTCTAAAAAGGGGAAAATGAAATGGGAACATATATCAGGTTTTTTCTCGGGACACCAAAAAGATTAATGTGGACAGTGATAACAATCGGGATTGTTGTATGTACGGTTAACCCAGAAATCCTTAAAACTGCGTTGGAGAATCTGTCCAATGCTGTGTTATGTGCTGTTGGTCCTCTTTTGGGACCTGCTATAGCTGTTGTTATTGTTTTTGCTGGATTGAGATTGACCATAAAAAAGTAGGGAAGATCTTTTAAAAAACTTCTAGCCACCAAATTTATTTAATTGGTGGTTTTTAATTTTGAATTTAAGGTAATTTAAATTCTAAAAGAGGTTAGATAGAAGAGATGGTAAGTCGTAGAATTAGATCTGTGGAATTTTAACACCATACTATCGTTCCTCAAAATGTGGCTAAGGAGATTATTGAGAAGAGGGGATAAAAATAAGAAATAAAAAAACAATAAAAAAAGGGCAATACTAAAAGCATTGCCCTTTCGGGTTAAAAAAGAAAGGTTTAAGGTTTGTATCGGCCGAATCCGGGGCCATTAGGACTTTTGTAAAGTACTCCGGCTGAATCAACTCCTGAAATGCAACACCCGTGGTATAAGTAATTAGTTACAAGCT
>CAYLHD010000002.1:0-5837 GCA_964383545.1 uncultured Candidatus Saccharibacteria bacterium
ATAATAACCAAATCAGAATTTTGAAAACCGGATAATTTATCATCTAATTCTTTAAAACCAGTTGGAACTCCTCTAAGTTCACCACTAGAATTATGTAATTTCTCTAATCTTTCCCAGGCTTCACCTAGAGCATCCTTTATTTTTATAAAAGAACGAGAGACTAGGGAACTGGTAACTGTAAAAATACTTTTTTCTGCTTTATCCAAAGCGTTTTCTAAATCTTCTTTTTCATTATAACCCAAATTAGAGATTTCTTCTCCCGCTCCAATTAGGCGACGCATCATATATTTCTTATGAACTATCTTAGCGTAGTGCTCAGCATTAGCAGAGGAGGGAACTGCTTCAACTAGTTCAGTCAGAAAAGCATTACCTCCAATTACATCTAATTGTTTTTGTTCTTTTAGAATACTCGATAAAGTTAACAAATCGACAGGTTCTTTTTTGGCAAACAATTCTGCCATGGCCTTGAAAACAAGACGGTGTTTTTCAGAATAAAAACATTCATCAGAAATAATATCTAAAATATCATACATTACTTCTGGGCGTAGCATAATTGATCCCAACAAAGCTTTTTCAGAATCACTGTTTTGTGGAGGAATCCTTAAGTTTGGATTACTTTTTAATGCTTCCATGTTTCTATTCTACCACATCAAAAAATACTCAAATAATTGAAAATAGGAGAAGTTAGGGGATAGAAGGTGGATAAAAAGTAAACCACTTTGTTTTTTATCCATTGACAAAACTAAAAAAGTAGCTTATTATTTAAATAGATTGTACTTATTGAAAATTTAAAAAAGGAGGATTATCCAATGTCTTTTCACAAAACATGTTATATAACATCCTTAATTATAAGTTCTATTTTTAGCCCAGGATTACTTATGTTTTATAATATCTTTAGTTTTACGATTATTGCTGTTCCAGTTGTTGTAATCTCCATGATTATTTCAGCCTGCTTCAGTTTGAATATAATCATGGTTACTTTAATAGTTTTTGGATCTACCTATTGCTCAGTGAGTCTATTCCTTGCTTTCAATTTTTACCGATTATCGAAAAACAAGAGATTTTCCAGCTCTTGTTAGAAATTTGACAAATATCAATAATAAATGTAATATTCACTTAGGTTAAGAGAATGTCTTTAACTTGATAAACGGATAGATAGAGAGGGTTCACAACCCCATGATTCATATCCATATCTTGATAAAGAGACAGCTCAGGCTACACAGAAGATCCTAGATATTATTTTCTGGGGCAAGATCATCCTTCGCGATCGCGAAATAGGGATAAGCCAGAGAGAGGAAGATTCTCTTAACCCACACCAGCTGCTGAGAATTTTCAGCGGCTTTTTTTATTGTTAAATTTTTAAAATATAGTAAGATATAAATATCAGGAGATCTTTTTGGGAAGAAACCTAGTAGCGACGAGCGAAGAGGCCCAAAAAGGGAGAAACTGTCTCTTGATTGTTCTTCAAACCATCCTCGGCAATAGGTTCGGGGGTGGTTTTTTTATTTTCCAAAGATTTCTGTTCCTTTAGATGTGTCTTTAATTAAATAGCCTAAATTTTGAATGATATCCCTTAGATCATCTGATCTAACCCAATTTTTTTCTGAACGAACTTGCTCTCTTTCTTTAATCAAACCCTGGATATCTTCTGGTAATTTACCAAATTCTAATTCTTGGTGAGAATGATTGCTTTCTTTTAATTTTAGACCTAACACTTTATCTAAATCTAAAACAGTCGCTAATTTATCTTTATTAGATAAATCAGATTTTAATAATTCTTGAAGTACCACTAAAGATTGCGGTAAATTAAAATCATCACTAATTTTTTCTTTAAATTTTTCTTGATAGTCTTTTGACACTTCACCAGTTTCTTTTCCCAGCTCACTAATTTGATTAAAAAGATGATCCAAACCGTTTTGAGCTGCTTCTAAAGCTTCCCAGGTAAAATTCTGCTTAGAACGATAATGTGTTTGAGAAAAAAGAAAACGTAAAGCTAGAGAACTAAAACCTTTCTTTTTAATTTCTTCTAAGAAAACTACGTTTCCTAAAGATTTAGACATCTTTCCACCATCAAAACCTAGATGCTCGTTATGTAGCCAATAATTAACGTATTTTTTATCATTAGCTGATTCGCTTTGAGCAATCTCATTGGTATGGTGAGTGGGAATATGCTCTATGCCACCCATATGAACATCAATAGTATCTCCTAAGTGTTTTTTAGCCATAGCCGAGCATTCGATATGCCAACCAGGAAAACCATCACCATTTTCTACTAAGGGTGATTGAAAAGGGGATGGCCAATTTTGCAAAGCATTTTTGTGTTCACCAGCCTTAAAAAACCAAATTACAAAATCAGTTGATTGTTTTTTCTGTTCATCATTAGCAGTACCTGTTCCAGCTCCTGTCATTAAATCTTCAATTTTTTGTCCAGATAATTGAGTATAGTTTTCCAATTTAGAAGTATCAAAATATATAGCTAAACTGGTTGTGTAGGCGAAACCTTTATCCAAAAGGGTTTGCACCATATCAATCATTTCTGAAATGTAATTAGTAGCCAAACAACGAGTAGTAGGTGAAGTAATATTTAAATCAGCAGCATCTTGCTCATAGATTTTAATATACTTATTTGTAATTTCAGCTGGAGAGAGACCTTCTTTTTTTGAACCTTTTTCCATCTTATCTTCACCACCATCCCCATCAGAAGTTAAATGACCAACATCAGTATAGTTAGAAACAAAATTTACATCATAACCAAGGTATTCAAAAGAACGGCGAATAGAATCAGCACAAAAAGCTCCTCTTAAATTACCGATATGTTGTTGAGAATAAACAGTGGGGCCACAGTGATAGAAAGTAACTTTACCATCTTCAAGGGGCTTAAATTCTTGTTTCTCTCTTCCTAGAGTGTTGTAAATTTTTAAAACCATTTTTTATATTTAAAATACGCAAACATTATACCTATGGCAGCAACCATTCCTCCCATAATATACCAGAAATCATGCTTCATTCCGATAACTGGTATAAAAGTCGCATTCATCCCGAAAATAGAAGCCAATAGGGATAGAGGGAAAGTGACAAAAGCTAAAATTGTAAAAATTTTCATAATTTCGTTTTGCTTTGTTGCTAGGAGAGAGTCATTGGTTCCTCTTAGTTCTTTCAAGTTCTCGATATTAGTATCCAAGATATGGGAAACCTTACGATATTTATTATTGATGTCTCGGAGGTAATAGTTAAAATCTTTGCCAAAAAACTTACTGCCAATTTCTTCTAGAGAATTTAGGATTTCTTGATGATAAACAGTGGCTTGTTTAAAATCAAGTAGGCTATGGTTGACTTGAGAAATTTCTCGTACCATCTGTTTTTCATTACCTCCAAAAATACCTTTTTCCATTTCTTCTTGAAGATTTTCAACATAATCTAATTCATTAATTAAAGTTTCGTAAAGTTCTTGAATTATATAGCAAAAAAGGTAACCAGCATGTTCCCAATTTTTTTTATCATCTAAAACAGCTTCTATTTCAAAAGTTTTAGAAACTTTCTGAAAAGGATTAAAAGAATTATAACGGGTGGTAATCAAAAAGTCTTTACCAATGATAAAATCAACTTCAATGTTTTCACCATTTCTTCCATCTTTATTGTGTCTTAAAACAGGGAAGTGTAGGATCAGATAAATAAAATTTTTATGAAGTTCTACTGATGGCCTAAAAGTCGGAATCAATAGTTCATTAGCTACCAAGGGATGAATCTTATAATCACCCATTAAGGATTTAATTTCTCTACGGTTAGGTTCTTCTAAATCTATCCAAGTAACATTTTTTGAAGTGTATTTTTTTATCATAGATAGCTAATTAAAATAGTAATAAATATTAGTAATATTTTACTATATTTGAATAGTATTACCAACTACTCCTATAAATTATGGTTATCGCATAGCCATAATTTACTAAAACTAAGAAATTGTGTTAAAATATATCAAAATATGAAAGCTAAAGTTGATAAAGATATAATAATTAAAATTGTCCCAACCATCTTAATCCTAGGTCTTATGGGGGGTAGTTTTGTTTTAGGAACTAAAGTTAATTTTTCTCAAACACATTTAGCTGAAATTGAGAATAAAAATAATGAACAAGTTTCCAAACTAAATTTTAATACCTTTTGGGATACTTGGCAAATTTTAGATAAGAAGTTTGTTAAGGATAAAGAAATAGAGAATGAGGAAATTACTAATCAAGATAAAATTTGGGGAGCCATTCAAGGTTTAACTAAATCTTTTGGAGACCCATATACAATCTTTTTACCACCTTCTGAATCAGAAATGTTTGAAAGTGAGATAGAAGGAAGTTTTGAAGGAATTGGAATGGAAATTGGAATTAGAGATGGTTTTTTAATTGCAATTTCTCCTCTAAAAGATACTCCTGCTGAAAAGTCTGGAATGAAACCTAAAGATAAAATTTTAGAAATTGACGGTAAGTCTACTAAAAATATGGATACTACCGCAGCTGTTAAAATTATTAGAGGTGAAAAAGGAACAGATGTAATTTTGCTTGTTGAAAGAAAAGGAAAAGATGAACCTTTTGAAGTACCTATTACACGTGATGTGATAAATATCCCAACCATTGATACTGAATTGAAGAGTAGTGATGGTAAAACTAAAAATAATGATAATATCATAGATGGGGTTTTCATTATCCGACTCTATAGTTTCACTGCTGTCTCACCCAATCTCTTTAGAGAGGCTCTTAGAGAGTTTGTTAAAAATCAAGAAGCCACTAAACTAATCATTGATTTAAGAGGTAATCCGGGTGGTTACTTAGAAGCAGCTACCGATATTGCTAGTTGGTTTTTACCCATAGGAAAGGTTGTTGTTACAGAAGATTATGGAGGAAAAGAACCTAATAAGGTTCACTCTAGTAAAGGTTATGATATCTTTAATGATAATTTGAAAATGGTTATCCTAGTTGATGGTGGTTCTGCTTCAGCTTCTGAAATTTTAGCTGGAGCTCTTCATGAATACGGTAAAGCTACTTTAGTTGGTACCAAAACATTTGGTAAAGGTTCTGTTCAAGAACTAATTAAAATTACCTCAGAGACTTCTTTGAAAGTAACCGTAGCTCGTTGGTTAACTCCAAATGGGAATTCTTTCTCTCATGATGGAATTGAACCAGATGTTAAAATTGAAATCACTGAAGATGATATTGAATACATTAAAGATGGGGGAGATCCACAATTAGACAAAGCTATTGAAGTTCTTAACGAAATGTAGATATTGACATATCGTAGTAATTATATTACTATAGTAAATAGATAAATTAGTTCATTTTTAAAACCTTTTTAGAAGGAGAAGAAAAATGTCCAAAAAAAGAAAACATATTTCCGAAAACATTTTTTGTGAACTGGCAGATATAATTGCCGCAGGTAAAATAAAAAAAGTTAAATTAACCACAGAACAAGAAATTGGTAAACAACACCTTATTAATTGTTCTAGATGCCGAAAAGAGATGGGAACTTTGGTGAGAATTCTTCATCAAGATAAAGTTAAAGATTCTTTTTATGACAAGGAAGGAAACATTGTTGAAGAATCTTCTACTTTTTTATTTTAAGTTTATTGAAATTTAGATAAACACCTAATTTGAAAAAAAATTAGATGTTTTTTTTAAATTTGAAAATAACCATTTATCTGTTATAATACAACGATAAATTAAATAAACGTTCGGATTATATGAAAATTAAGTATTAGCATAATCATTTTTGTAAATCCTCACTTGAAATTATATGAAAGTCATTCTAACGCAAGACGTCGCAAAAATTGGTAAAAAGTTTGAAGTAAAAAGTGTTTC
>CAYLHD010000002.1:5937-9269 GCA_964383545.1 uncultured Candidatus Saccharibacteria bacterium
AAAAACCGCGGAGATTAAATCTCCGCGGTTTTTTATTTTTTTATTTATATAACATTTGCTACTTTTCTTTTCTTTGTAGAACCATCAAATTTTTGTTTTCTCTTTTCTGTAAATTTAACTTTTCCAGGTTTCATAGCAAATAAAGTGTGGTCTTTACCAACTTCTACATTTTTACCGGCTAAAATCTTAGTTCCTCTTTGTCGAACAATAATAGAACCAATCTTGGCATCTTGGCCATCATATAATTTTGTCCCCAAATACTGAGGCCCGGAGTCTCTTAAATTTTTTGCTGATCCACCAGCTTTTTTATGTGACATATTTTTAAGGAGCGAAGTGACTTTAAAAATAGTCATCCGCCGGAGAGGCGGATATAGTATTAGAAACTACCACTTCCTCATTAATTTTGTTAAAATAGTTCTAATATCTTCTCATTAAAACTATGCAAAGTATAAAGGAAATTTCTAATAAAATCAAGACAATTATTGATGCTCCTTTGAAAAATAACGCTTTATTTACTATTTTCATTATATTAATAGTGTCCATCTGCTCTTTTGGTTTAGGTAGATTATCCAAAGATAATCAAGAAAATTCATCTATTTCCATAAAAAACAACAATTTAGCCACCATTTCAAAATCTGTGGAGGCCCAACCTCCACAGATTTTACCAATAGGAGGGAAGTATGTAGCTTCAAAGAATAGTAATAAATATCATGCTCCTTGGTGCTCAGGAGCTCAAAGAATCAAAGAAGAGAATAAAATTTGGTTTAACAGCAAAGAAGAAGCTGAAGCATCTGGATATACTCCCGCTAGCAATTGTAAGGGAATCTAATTTAGAATTATCTATTAGAATATAAATTCATATGGAAAGTTTAAATATAAAAATATTAAAAGCTACTTCAAATCTTGAAGAGGTGAGAGAAGTTCAAAATGTTATTTATAAAACATGGCTAGCTACTTATCCAAATAAAAAATTAGGAATCACTAAGAAAGATATTAATGATAGATTTAAGTCTAAACTTACTGAAGAAGCTTTGATTAAAAAAACAAAAAACATATCAAATTATCAAACAGGAAAAATTGTTTTAGTTGCCAAAGATAGAAACAAAGTTATCGGAATATGTTCTACAACAAAGTATCCAGAATTTAATCAACTTGAAGCTATTTATATTCTTCCTAAATATCAAAATAGGGGAATAGGAAATTCATTTTGGGAAAAAGCTCAAAAATATATTAATTTAAATAAAAATACAATTGTTCACATGTCTACATATAATGAACAAGCAAAAAAATTTTATCGAAGTCTAGGATTCAAAGACACAGGAAAGCAATGGAAAAATAAAAGATTTGCTATGAAGAGTGGTGCAATAATTCCAGAGACAGAAATGATCTTAAAAGGTAAAGGGAAGGGATAGGAAAGAAATATATAAGTGTCGCACAATATACCTTTTGCGACATTGATATCAAAATAACCACTCCCCGACCTATTTCTAAATCGAGGTTCAACCTCTTAATTAGTGTAAATATAAACTTTATTTACTAAGTATAGTCACATTGCCGCCGAGGTTGAACCTCTTATGGCGCCTATATTTTAAGCCACCAAACAGAGCTCAAAACTGCGTTTTAAGAGCTTTTCTCTTCACACAGGTGCCATCTATCATACAACTAAATACCTCTCTAGCTTTTATCACTACTACCAAATCCTTTTTCTTTTCTTTCTGTTTTTTCAGATAAATTATCTACTTCTTCGACTACAACATCCTCTTTTTTTTGAATAATCATCTGAGCAATTTTTTGCCCCTTAGAGATTTGAAAATCTTTTTTAGATAAGTTTATAAGACCAACTTTTACTTCTCCACGATAACCACTATCAATCACTCCACCCAAAGTTTTTATAATTTCTTTAATTCCTAAACTACTACGATCCCAAATCAATCCAACATAACCATTTGGAATTTCCAAAGCAATCCCGGTTGAAAGAACTTCTCTTTCCAAGGATTTAATTAAAACGTCAGTATTAGAATATAGATCGAGACCAGCATCTCCAAAATATGCGTAATCGGGGAGAGTGGCTTCCCTATCAATTTTTTTTATTTTTAATTTTAGATCAGACATTCTAAATACCAGGTATATTATCCTGAATAATTGGATCATCTAAAGCCCGATCAAGATGTACAGTAAAAGCGTACAAAATAACTGCTAATATAACTAAAATTGTAACTAAAATTTTTTCCCACATATAAATAATTAACTATCTCTCCCCTATTTTTAACTAGTTGGTAATAATGGTGACATGTCTTCAATGGTTGTTGATTGCCCGGCTTTAATTCTTTGCATATTTTCCACGAAACTATCCCATAACAAATCAATAAAAATATTATGCCAGAAATATAAAACAGGTTGAGCTAAATAACTGTTCCAGGTTGTTACTCCTAGACCCCATAGATAACTTAGATTACCTTGAGAAGTATCTGATTCTACAATAGACCTTAAATCAAACCCAAAATAACTTAATATAATCACTGCTATTAAAATAAGAATAATCCATTGTATAAGTCCTCTGTTATCATTTTTAAAATTCATCATCATTACTTGAATTATATAACATAGACGCAAAAAATTGAACAACCACCTGTGTATTCAAAAAACACAACTTTTCAACACTTCGTTCTTAACTAGTTAATTCTTCTTTTAATATTTCTAAAACTTGATCAGTATAGACTGAATCCATTTCTTTATTGTCTTTTAAATACTTTTCTGTGATCATTGCTACCTTTTGAGCCATCAATAGAATTTTTTGATTATAGAATTGACCTCTATTTTCTTCTTTACTAATCGAGACATTGATAGTTTCTTTTAAATCCTTTTTATCTAAATAACCGACTTCCCTACCCACAATTGAACTTATAATACTTTCTATAATTAAATGTCTCCAGGATGGTTGTGATTGTTTAATTTTAAGAGGAGCCAATATTTTTTTAAATGATTCTCTAAATAGCAAGTCTTTTGTTGAAGAATACTCTAAAAGATGTAAACTCTCATGAAGCAAAACATTCAAAATAACTTTTTTATCTGTTAAATCAGCTTCTGATAGTAATAAGATCAATGAATTCGAAAATTCTTTTTTAGTAGCTCCTCCAGCTTGTTTACCAAAACCTAATAAAAGTTTTACTTTTATTTCTTCTTTATAATCAGCCACACCAAAAAAATTAAAAATTTTCTTTAAATCATCTTCTTTATCTTTTAAATTTAGTTGTTCAAGTTGGTTTAACCAAACTTTCAATTTTGGCTTTTCTATTTGCCAAATTTTCTCAAACTTATCTTCCAATACATTT
>CAYLHD010000002.1:9369-33437 GCA_964383545.1 uncultured Candidatus Saccharibacteria bacterium
CAATTTTGGCTTTTCTATTTGCCAAATTTTCTCAAACTTATCTTCCAATACATTTTCCATTTTTTCCCAGTTTCCTTGTTCTTCCTTATCTTCTATTGAATTATTTTCATATCTGTTCCACAACCACAAATAAGCATTCCCCTCTTTTTGCAGAATTTCTTTTAAATCATTTAATGCTTTTTCTTCTTCAGAATTAAACTCTCCTGTAATTTCTTTCCATTTGTCAGCTTCTTTTTGATTAAAATACCAATTCCACCGAACAGAACTCTGGGCCCAATAAGCAAAACATCCTCCCCTATTTATTTCAAATTTATATTTAAACATTAATATAAAAGATTTTTATATTCTTTTTCTAATAGTATTTTTTGTTCCTCTATACTTATCAAACCAACCTTTTTTCTTCTTTCGTTAAGTTTACTTACATCAACTGTAGGTAACATTTTTAATTTCCCTTTTTCTACCTTAAATTGTGTTCCATATAATTGTTCTTGATCTTCAGCAACCAAAGTTCTATCTTCTAGATATGCTAAATCACCCTGACTAACTCCTTGTTCTTTTACTGCTTTTTTCATAAGTTTTAAAGACTCTTTTTGTAAAAGTAGATCTTTATCCATATGTTGAATTAAAAGCCAAAAATTATGAGAACCTTGTTCCCCCACCATAGAGATTGTTGGCCACCCATAATCAGCCAGAACTTTTTTTACAAATTTTTTACTTAAAGAATCTTGATAAACAACTTCAGAACTCAATTCTTTTGTTTTAGGAAACTTCAAAGCCAACATCCTTATATATTGATCTTGAGTTGTATATTTAAATATTTCCTCCTTTAATTTTTCATTCATAACTTATATATTCTTAATCACCTCCTCAAAATTCCGATAGATTTTTCATTTCCTTATATTATGATTCTATTTCCACATACTTCTATTCTATCCTTTAAAAACTTCTCAAACAAGAAAATCAAGAATTAATATCTCTATAACATTGACTTTTTAATAAGAAAAGATAAACTAAAAATAGTGTTTTGTTCTTCGGCAATAACACCTTAATCTTTTATTTATAGGAGGTAATATCATGGGATGATTCTCAGGTAACAGTGATGATGGCTCAAAGATGAAGATAACCAATGACAGCGAAACCTGCAAAATGAAAATAATTTCATCAGCAGGCAGACCTCATTCACACGATATCGTAAAAGTGGATAAAACTTCAGGATCTGTTAAAGAAATTCACAAAGGACCTAACGCTCCTCGTCGTAAGTAAATGTTTAAAGCGTCCTAACAAAAAAGCCGTAGTTTAATTACTACGACTTTTCATATTTAAAAACAATATGTTATTATAAAATTAACATGGAAAACAAAAAAAATAATTTTCAAGAAGAATTAGATTTTTTGAAAAAAATTGACTTAAACGAAAGACGTCAAGCTTTTTTAAAATACTGTCAAAAAAATATACAACTTAAAAATACAAATGTTTTGAACATAGAAGAAGCTTCAAATCGAATATGTGGTATATGTTCTTTATACTTTAAAGAAATAATGCCAGAATTTGAAAAAGTTATGGATATAGCTTGTGATCTAGAGCTATCTAAAGAATATAGAGAAAGAGATCCTAAAGATTGGAATAAACTAGAAGAAATAATAAAAAACAAAAGTTAAAGAATTACTCTTAAACCCCTTATTTATAATATACGTCAACTCTCAACAAAAAATTTAACACTCAAGCACTAAATTAAAGAATATCTATAACAGCTTTTTTGTAATTTTCTGTAAACTCGTGGCCTGTGTTTTTAATTATTTTAACCCCACCTATTTTATCCATTCTTTCACTCATTTCTTGATCACCGCAAAATAAAAAAACTTCCTTGGCTTTTGGTTTGCCGTAATCCATATTTCTCAGTTCTTTAGAAGTTTCTTCACCAAAGAAACTAATCAAATGTTTGAAACTTTTTTCTGCGTCTTCTCCAAGGATATCAGACATCGAACAATAAATACCTTTGCTAATAAGGGTTTCTAATTTATAGGCAATAAGAGCGCCAGTAGAAAAACCAAGAACAATCGAATTCGATTCTATTTCTGTTTTTGAAAGTTTTAAAAGAGAATTGTTTTTTAAATGTAAATCCAGAAATATTACATTGTACTTTTTTTCAGCTTCTAAAATAAGCCATTTGTAATCCTCTTCTTTTTCATCTCGTCCTGGAATAATATAAAAATTAGTCATAGATACATTTTATAGCAAAAAGATATAATAAAAAGCTATTCCCTACCCACACTAAAGATCATGATATAATAGAAATGTGAATATCATCAGTAAAAAAGTAAAAATTCCAACAACAGATGGATATCTTATCTATGGGGATACCTCACAAAATCAAGAAAACAAAGATGATTTAATCATTTTGGTTCATGGTTTAGGTGATAACAAAGACAACGAATTCTTTCAGAATGCTACCAATTTCTTTTGCGTTAAAAATTATAATATTTTTAAGTTTAATTTATACGGTAGAAATAAATTTTCTAGAAAAATAACTCAAACACCTTTATCAACTCAAATAAAAGATTTAGGTGTTATCATTAAACACTTCAAAAATGATTATAAGAACATCCATTTAATTGGACATAGTTTAGGTGGATATTTAGTCTTAGCGACTAAAGAAGATAAATATATTAAAAACAAAATCTTGTGGGATCCATCCATGGAACCATCTCAGATACTTTTCCCTAAAAACTATAATCAGAAAGTAAAAAAAGATTTGTTGAAAGTACCTACAATTAAAGATTTATTAGCTAATAGTAATAAATCTTTAAATCTTATCTTTGCAGAAAAAGGAGCTTTTAGAATTACTCCCCAAACATATATTAAATATTTACCTAAAAAGAAAAAAATCTATTTAATAAAAAAAGCTGACCACATCTTTAGTAAAAAAAAGGATCAGCTAGAACTCTTCTCCATGACATTAAAACTACTTAAATAAAAAACATCTTTTGCCTGGAAGGGCAAAAGATGTTTTGTTCACGATTTTTTCATGATGGAGATAAAAGAGATGCCCCTACCGCCTCGGTAATTGGCAACCCGGTTAAATACTCTATCCACAGCCAGTGTCCTTGGGAATTACATTCCAAGAAATATGTCTCATTATCAGGAGTTACAACGAGATCGATTATTCCGAAGTTTAAACCCAGACAATGAACAATTTTTCGACACTTGTCAGCAATATCCTCAGAGATGTTTATAGGATAGTGTGGCGTCTTGCTTAAATCATAGTCTCTCCAATCAATTTTCGTTTGATTATTTTCTTGAGACTCAATTTTGCAAGCATATACATCCTGCCCTATTACATGAACTCTAAGCTCATACAATTTTTCCAGATAACCCTGAAATAAACAGGGTGCTGACTTTAATTCACCAGACTTATCATCAGTCTTAATCTTTTCCGGATTAATAATATGAGCCAAAATTCTTTGGCCACTTGTAAATAAATCTACTAACGGCCCCGGTTTTAAGATAATTCTTTCATGATTAAAACTAAACTCCGTCAACTCATCAATATTATTGGTAAAACAAGCATCTGGAATATTGAACCCTATATCACGAGCCATTTTCAGTTGCAACATTACAGAACTGGTCGATCGACAAACACTAGGTTTGTTTAACCATCTTGCTTCTGTAAAAATCTGTTCCAACCAATCTACACAGTTAATCCAAGAAGACTGACATAACTGCCAATCTAAATGATCAATACCCTGATCTTTCGGCACACTAATCCTAGGATGGTGAGAAAAGACGCTGGTAATTTCATTTGATAGAAACCTCCGGCCATTGAAAGTTACAGAATCAGATTTTACATCAACAGAAACAAATCCTTCCTGAACTTTATCTGTATCAAATCTGATCACTTCTGCTCCTATATTACCGAGATACTTTTCAATGGCTAAAGAGTGTTCATTAGTCGAGGTTGATAAAATTAAAACTTTCATAGCTAACTCCTCTTAAAAAAGTGGGGAAGAAAATCTTCCCCACTTATTAGTAATTCACTCATTACTTTCATTTGACGAGTATTCAGTGGTAGGACTGGCTGACAGAAGAGACATTGTTACGTCTCCCAAATTGACAACAGGCTTCCATGACCAGCTTCCTTTAAGACCCAATGTATCATCAGGAAGATTTTCTACCAGACCTCTTAGAATTGAAGCATTTTGACGATTTTTCATCTTTATTATCTCCTTTTCTATGTGAATATCATTTAAAAATCAAAGAACCACCTACATTCAAAATACACCTTTTAGCAATAAATAGCAACACACTTTATTACTTTAGTAAATTAAATTCTCTTCCAGAGAGATAAAAATGGCCTAACCAAAAAGAAAAGGCCAACTTTTTCAAGCTGACCTTTTTTGACCAAGAAAAGTGAACCAACTTTAATTCACTACATTCCTGACCTCTTGGAGTTTACAGTTAGCGAGCACCAACAGTATCTTCATGTTCTTGTTTTCCTCTTTCAATTTATTGTTTTCTTTCGTAACTTCCATCAACTTAAAAAAAATGTTGCTAGGTTCTTCTGGAACTTCAGCCTTCAGTCTCGCCTCCCTTATTCTCTGATCTCCTATTGTCATTGCTTTTCCTCCTTTCATCTTCACATTTAGGGCAAAGTTTACCAACTTTAGTTACGTGAATACAATATGTTTTTCTACCACAGTTTTCACAAACCATAAACTCCTCCTTTATTTATATTTAAAATGAACACCTTGGTTCTATCTATATTTTACCAATTATATATTTTTTTTGCTAATCTCTAAACTAACTAATCGTAGTCAGGTAAATAGGATAATGGATTTAGATAAGCTTCTTTGGTAGCTAAAGGCATAATAGTAGATTTCCCTACACAGGATTTAAAATTATAGTTTTGTACTCTTAAACCTTGAGTAGCATAGACACTTAGGTGTAAATGTGGGCAAGTTGAATAACCGGTGTTTCCACCATAACCAACCACATCACCAGTAATTAGAACTTGCCCCACTAAAACTTTAATCAAAGATAAATGAGCATACAAAGAAGATAAACCATTATTATGTTTTACTAAAACCCACTTCCCATAGGAAGCTCCTGGACAAGCAGCATCGGTATTACCGGTAGCTGTTACAATTCCGCTTAATACTGTTTTAATATTTGTTCCCACAGAAGCTCTGAAATCAACTCCGTTGTGTCCACCTCCTCCATAGACCTGGGGATTTTTTGTAGCAAATGGTGTATTACCAAAAAATTGAGTAATATAAACTTTATCAACTGGCCATGACAAGATACCGTTTCTTCCTTCTGGAATACTACCAGGATCAACTGCCAATCTAAGTTCATCTTCAAAAGCCATCAACTCAGCTTGGAATTGATCACGGAGAGCTTTCTTTTCATCTAAGATAGTTTGATAATTAGATTCCTTATTTTTTGTTTTTGTCAGTAATTGATTTTTCGTTACCTGATTGTTTATCACAATATTTTTTTGATCAGCTAATTTTATTTTGTAAGATGATAAATCTTCTTTCTCTTCTTCAGAGGATCCTTTGTCAGCTATCAAAGCCACTTTTAAATTTTTAAGAGCTGTTGTTTTTATATTTATTTCTGCTTGAACTTTTTGTAAACCTTCCATGTCATTCCAAACTTCTGAAAGAGTAGCTCCAGCTAAAATAGATTCCAACAAAGTGTAACTTTCTTGTTCATTGATAATTCTAATAGCTTCTGCCAAAGCCGCTGAATTGAGTTCAATTTCTCCTTCCCTTTGTTCAATCTCGATGCCTAACTTTTCAATCTTCAAAACAGTACTGTCAATTTGCTTTCCGGTCAAATTAATATTGGAATTAAGTTTTCTTTGAGTTGTATCCAATTCTCGAATATCTCGACTTAAAGTTTGTTTTTCCTGACCAACCACATTCAATTCTTTCTCCCAAGTAGCAATTTCTTCCTCTAAACCTTTCATTTCTAAACTTTTCTCTGAAATTTTAGAACGAAGCTCGTTAACCTGATCAGCCCTTAAACCTGTTGGAGAGATAAGGCTAAAAACTAAAGTTAACAAAATTAAACCAGCCAATAATTGACCACAAAAACTATATTTACAGGGGTCCGACCCCTGTAATAATTTCAAATTATTTTTAATTAATTTTTTTAATTGCATATTGTAAACGGCTGATGGTTTCTTCCTTCCCTAGTACTTCCGCTAGCACAAAAGGATCTGGAGATTTATCTTTTCCAGATAGAGCATATCTCATTGGCCACAACACAAAACCTCTTCCTTGTTCTGTAGCATAATCCCAAATTTTTGTTTTTAAATTTTCTACTGTAAAATCATCTATTTCGTAAAGAAATACAAAAATTTTCTCCAAATGTTTTTTAGTTTTATTTAAATCACTTTCCTCTTTCCACATTAATTTTTCTTTTTCGTACTCCGGTTGATTAAAATAGAAATCCAACTCCCCTGCTTCTGCCATTTCAGTAACATCTCCAAGTTTTTCAATTCTTTCTTTGATAATTGGTAAAACTTTTTCAAATATATCATCATTTTTTATAGCTCTCTCTTTTAGTTCTTCTGGTAAAAATTCTAAAATTTTTTCTTTAAAATCATCTATAAACATAGTTCTAAGATGTTCTTTGTTCATCCAATCCAATTTTTGATAACTGAAAATAGCTCCTGACTTATGTAATCCATCAATGCTGAATTTTTCAATTAAATCTCTTCGAATAAATATCTCTTGTTCAGTTTTTGGATTCCAACCCAACAAAGCTAAAAAGTTAACCAAAGCTTCTGATTGATAACCTTTGTCTTTAAATTCTTTTACACTCACAGCTCCTACACGTTTAGAAAGTTTTTTCTTATCTTCCCCTAAAACACTGGGTAAATGAACAAAAATTGGAGTCTCCCAACCAAAAAATTTATATAACAAAATATGTTTTGGTGTACTAGGTATCCATTCTTCTCCACGAAAAATATGTGAAATCTCCATTAAGTGATCATCTACCACAACCGCAAAATGATAGGTTGGAAAACCATCTGCCTTTATTAAAACTTGATCATCCACTACTTCTGATTTAACTGAAATTTTACCAAAGACTTCATCCTTAAATTCGATTATTTCGTTTTCAGGTACTTTCATTCGAATTACATATTTTTCTCCATTTTGAATTTTAGTCTGTACTTCTTCAGGACTTAAACCTCGACACTTTCTATCATACATAATTGGTTGTTTGCTCACCTGTTGCTGGTGTCTAATTTCTTGTAAACGCTCTGTTGAACAAAAACAATAATAGGCATTTCCTTTTTCTAACAATTTCTCAATATACTTTTTATAAATATCTAATCTTTCAGATTGAATATATGGTCCCAAATCACCTTTTTGATCAACTTCTGATTGTTCATTTAAATAGACTCCCTCATCAATATCCAAATTAACCCAAGCCAAAGCTTCAAAAATTTTCTTAGTAGAGTCCTCTTCCAATCGTTTTTGATCCGTATCTTCTACTCTCACAATGAATTTCCCTCCCTCTTTTCTTGCTAACAACCAAGCGAACAAAGCTGTCCTCAAATTACCAATGTGAATTGATCCGGTTGGTGAGGGAGCAAATCTAACCCTTACTTTTTTTTCTTCATTCATATTATTCTTCATGCTCTAAAGCAATGTTAACAATAGCACGAGCAATTTTTTCTGCTGCATCTGTTTTACCAAACTTCTTAGCATTTTCTCCTAATAATTTCATTTTTTCCTTATCTCCCATCAGACGATCAATTTCTGAAAGAAAGATACTTGGAGTTAAATTAGCTTGTTCTATAACTACTGCTGCACCCATTCTAGCAAAAGCAAAAGCATTTCTTACTTGATCACCACTAACATCTTCTGGAATCGGAATAATAATACTTGGAGAACCCCAAACAGCAATTTCTGAAATTGAACCGGCTCCTGCTCGAGAAACAATTAAATCAGCAATCCCCACAGACATTCTCATGGCTAAAGTATTTAAATATGGAAAAGGCTTATAACGATCTTCATGTTCATTTTCATATAAAGCTACTGTAGCTCTATTTTTAAGTTCTTCGTAGGAACTTCTTCCAATCTGATGAATAATTTGATAATTTTTAACTAAGTCTTGAAGAATATCAACTACGCTCTCATTGATAATTTGAGAACCACTAGAACCACCTAGGATTAAAATGGTAGGAATACCTTTTTCTAAATTCAAAAATTCAACCGCTCCTTCTTTTTGTTTCGTAAGTAAATCTTTTCGAATTGGATTACCCATCATTGCTATTTTTTCTTTATCAATTTTCAACCGCTCACCAGCTTCGGGAAAAGCCAAAGAAACCTTTTTCGCAAACTTAGCCGCCCAAGCATTAGTTCTGCCAGGAACTGAATCAGAAATATGAATAATAACGGGAATATGAAAAATTTTAGCACTTAATAAAACTGGAAAACTAACATTTCCACCATTACTAAAAACAACGTCAGGAAAAATACTAAAAATTAAGAAAAAGGATTTCATAAATCCCCACCCAGTTTTAAATAATCCAAAAAAATTCAAAATAGAAAAGTATCTTCTTAACTTACCAGCGGAAACCTTTCTAAAAGCAATATCATTGTCAAATAATAATTTTTTATCATAGGGACTATTTGATAAATAATATATCTCAGGACTTAACAATTTATCCTGTCTAGCTATTTCATTTATTTTTTCTGCAACAGCGATTAGAGGATAAAAATGTCCTCCCGATCCTCCGCCTGTTAATACTATTTTCATGGATTATATTTATTAAATTATTTTGTTAATTTTTGATATTTGGAAACATTTAAAATTATACCTACCTCTGCCAAAGTAAAAAATAAAGCAGTTCCGCCTTTACTAATAAACAATAATGGCATACCTATCATAGGAAAAATTCCTAACATGGAGGCCATATTAATAAATGATTGCGATGCTATTAGTATAACAAGACCAGCCACCAATAGTCTACCAAAAATATCTACCGAATGATGAGATATTTTCAAACCACGATAGGTAAAAAAGAAAAATAAAGCTACTAACAAAGAAGCTCCAATAAAACCCCATTCTTCTGCTGTCACTGCAAAAATAGAGTCTCCAATTGATTCTGGTAAACTCCCGAATTTCTGCACACTCTTCCCGAAACCTTTCCCAAAAAAACCACCTGAACCAATAGCAATTAAAGACTGCTTAATTTGATAACCGGAACCCAAAGCATTACCACCAGTAAAAAAAGTCAGAAGTCTTGTCAAAATATATGATTTAGTACAAATAATAGAAATAATTCCAGCTATTGCAACAGCAAGAGTTATGAAAAAATACTTCAGACGAACTCCAGAAATGAAAAACATAGCCATGGCTGTCACAGCAATAACAACGAAAGTTCCATAATCTGGTTGAATATAAGAAATCACCGAAACAACCGATAGTAAAATCATAATAGGTAGAACATTATATTTCCAATCATTGGGTTTATTTTTAAAAGATGTTAATAAAGCAGCAAAATACAAGATAAAAGCAAGCTTAAGAAATTCGGCCGGTTGGAAAGAAAAACCAAAAATATTTAACCAGCGATATGCTGCATTATGTTCAAAACCCAAACCAGGAACAAATACAAGTAATGACATCACTAATGAAGCCAGAAAAATATAAAAAGCATACTTTTTATATTTACGATAATGTATTTTTGATAAAGTAAAAAGAGCCACTAAACCTAAACCTAGTCCAAAAACAAACTGGCTAAAGAAAATTGAAGAAAATCGAGCTCCTTCTTCCTTAGCTAACAGTCCTAGCGAAGCTGAAAGAAAAAATAAAAACCCTAATATCACTAAAACAGTAACAATGATTGCAAATGATTTATCAAAACTTCTTTTAGGAGCCATATTACCTGTAATTATACCTTATATTTTAAAAAAATATAAATAAAAAAGGGGCAGAACCGTCATACGGCTCTGCCCTTGTACTTTCTACCGCTAAGAAGAGGAAACTGGAATCAGGATATAAACTCTCATTTCTCTCCTTTCTCCAGGCTGTTCAGGAGGAAAAATCATCATTTTCTTAACAAAAAACTTTTTTGGAATTTCCTTAAGAGTGAGAATCTTATTATCCTGCCCTCTTAATCGTGCATGAGAAATAATAAAAAATTTATCAACTCCTCCTATTTCTTTTTCAGATTTTTTTTCTTCCAGAAAAAAAACACTCTTGTAGCCTTTAATCTCGAATAAATTTTCAACTATATAGAAATAGTTATCCTTTAACTCGCAGAGGGGTACCCCTACAAACCTATCGCGATTGTAATTCGTCGTAAGAACGATGGTAATCATCAAACACAGAATAATAACCATTCCCCGAAGTATTGAACCACTTTTTCTAATTTTTTCTTGCTTTTCGTTTTCAACCATTTTTTCCCTCCCTTTCTATTTCTTTAAATTTTTTTATTTTCAAATAACAACACTTTTCTATCTACTTAAAACACTACTATAATTAATATCACTGGTCAACCCTTTACTTATACCTTATATTTGTAGTATGATATTTGTGTGTTCTTTTATATCGGATAGTTACTGAGTTTTATGAAAATAGAGCTTAGAGGAAAGTCCGGACACTTGCTTCCCTCTTCGGAGGATTGCAGCATGGTAGCGGGTAACACCCGTCATCAACTTTATGGTTGTAGAGGTGCGAGCAGAGACGCCATGACCCGAAAGAGTCATGGAATCCTTCGGGATTAGTTCCTATGGAAACATAGGAAGTGAAACGGCTAAATCCTTACCTAAGTGCAAAGTCGTGCTTAACACTTTGTGTTAAGAGTGCCGCTTGAGGAGATTGGCAACAATCTTCCTAGATAAATGACTATCGATTACAGAATCCGGCTTATAGATATAAAAGAACATATTAAAAATCCACCTTTCACCGGGTGGATTTTTAATATTATTAATAAAAACAGGCTAACAATTTAAAAATCATTAGCCTTTGGTTGTTTTTTTACCTATCGGATCAGGTAAAAAAAGGATTATTCTTATTTCTTCGGGGAAACGGAGAAAGGTTGTGACACCTTTTGTCAGATAGGTGTGATGTATCATCATCTTCGTCTTCTTTTCCTTCCTGTGAAAAAATACTATCTTCTTTTTTACCATCTTCTTCTGTCTTTTTCGTCTTTTTTTCCATTTTTTCTCCCTTTGTCCAAAATAAATAAACATTAAAAAGAACTATCTATTAAGATAAAGGATATCAAAACTAAAAATTAAAGTCAACTCTAAATTACCTGTAATTAAAATCACTTGGAGGTTGAACCTCCAAGTGATTTTAAAATTTCAATTGCTTCTTTTTCATTCTCACATCCCATCAATCTAGATCTTAATTCTTTCGCTCTCTTGAAACCAACTAAATAGGCTCCCATGTGTTTTTTCATTAAAGCAAAATTCTTCACCCGATCACCCTGATCATCTGGTCCATATAATTTTTCAAACAATTTTAAATGCTCTATAAGAACAGTAACTATTTCACCAACCTTCAGAGGTTGGACCTCCGAAGATTTAGAAATATCAAACAACCAAGGTTTACCCAAAATAGCTCTCCCAATCATTACCCCATCCACCCCACTAGCTTGTGCTTTTTCTTTTCCATCTTCAATACTTTGTACATCTCCATTCCCTACTATTATTACTTCAGACCCCTCAGCTATTTCGGTTGCTCTCTTGATAACATCCCAATGGGCCGGAACTTTTGACATTTCTTTTTTGGTTCTTCCGTGAATTGTTATCACAGCCGGTTGTTCTTCCAAAAGAACTGGTAACCAAGTCTCTAATTCATTTTTATTAAAACCAATTCTAGTTTTAACAGATACTGGTAAACCTCCAGCCCCGGCTTTAGTTGCTCGAATTATCTCTTTAGCCAAATCAGGATGGTTAATTAAATCAGATCCAGCCCCCTGTTTTAAAATATTTTTTTGTGGGCAGCCCATATTAATATCGATACCATCAAAACCAAGTTCTTTAATCAATTGAGCTGATCTAATAAAATTTTCTGGACGAGAACCAAATAATTGGGCCACTACTGGTCTTTCAATTTCAGAAAATTTCAACAATGGCAATAATTTTTCTTGACCAACAGAACAAAGACCATCGCAAGCAACCATTTCAGTAAAGATAACATCTGGTCCTCCCCTCTGTTTACCGTCTGGTAAGTTACATTTACCACACCCAACTACCACTCGCCGAAAAGCGGCGTCTGTTACATCTGCCATTGGTGCCAAGCAGAAAAAAGGTTTCTTTTCTGCATTTAATTTTTCCCAAAAATTTTTCATATTAATGTTTTTTACAAAACTTTAAACTTGGAAACAACCTTGTTATCAAATCTCAAATCAATATACTCAAATTCCCTCCCTTTCAAATCACCCATATCAATTAAAGTAGCCTTTAAATTAACTAAAATTTCATCAAAATCTTGATTACCATCAAAAATTAACTGACTTTCATTATCAAAAAACAATTTATAATCATTGTTCTCTTTAATATCTAGTTTATAGCCATCGATATTTATATCTCTTAAAAAACGAATAAACAAATTAACTTTTTCAAATTGTCCTTCTTTGGAATCACTAAGGTAGGTTTGTCTTAAAATCAAAGAAGTGGGAGTGGTAGTAGCTATTCCATCTAGATTTCCTATATATTTAAAATAGACATCTCCAGAAAAATTAGGAGCCTCATCATAAATATAGGCATCTTCATCCATAAAATAGCATTGTTGAGTAAAAGGTTCTTTACACCAAACAGCAAAAGGTTCTCTTTCTAAAACGTTAATAATAATATTAGGAAAAACACCGAACTTAATATCTACTGATTTAATCTGAGAAAAGTTATTAAGTAATTCATTTTTTATTTTATTTTTTGGATAAATTAAAAAATTACTTTTAGGGAATAACCAAACATACTTTCCTGAAATATTATTCTCAATAATTTGAATAAGTTCTTCATTCTTTAAAACCTTTAAACCATTAATCGTTGCTTCTTGAATGTTAAACCTTTCCAAGTTGACTAACCAAAAACTTCCATAAAACAAACAACCTAATAATAGAAAAGTTAAAATACTCCTTTTCCAAAATTTTTTTCTCTGTCTTCTAATTGCACTTCGAGTAGTAAATTTAGCCACAATCTTAATTTTTAGAAATAATTTCTTTCCCTAAATATTTTTGAAGTACAGCCGGAACTCTAATTGAACCATCAGCCTGTTGAAAATTTTCTACCATGGATACCAAAATTCTAGGAGTCGGAATAGCAGTTGAATTCAAAGTGTGAACATATTTAGCCTTTTCTTCTCCTTCTTTATATCGGATATTAAACCGACGAGCTTGAAAATCATGAAAATAGGAAGCTGAAGAAATTTCTCTATATTTATTTTCCCCAGGAACCCATAACTCAATATCATATTTTTTTACTTGACCTTGACCTAAATCTCCCCCGCAATTAATAACTGTATGATAAGGAATATTTAAAGATTCAATAAACTCTTCTGTATTACGATTAATCCACTCATGCCATTTTACTGACTCTTCATGACTTGCCTCACACAAAATCACTTGCTCAGTTTTATAAAATTCCTGCACCCGAATTAATCCTTTAGTATCTTTTCCATGACTACCAGCTTCCCTTCTAAAACAAGGAGAAAATCCTAAATATTTTTTAGGTAGTTCTTCTTTTTTCAATATTTCACCAGAATGAAAACCAGTTACTGGAATTTCAGCTGTCCCAATTAGATAATCGTCATCTTGAGTATTATAAACATCTTCAGCATCATTAGGTAAATGACCTGTTCCATAAAGATTTTCTTTTCTCACAATAGCTGGTGGTAACATTGGAATAAAACCTTTTTCTCCAAAAAAATCATTGGCATAATTCCAAATTGCCCAACACAAGCGAGCTCCATCACCAAGTAGATAGTAACCTCTAAAACCATGGATTTTAACTCCCCTTTCAAAATCAACCATTTCTAAATTAGTCATGATATCAATATGGGACTTTGGTTCAAAATCAAAATTTGGTTTTTCTCCCCAAGTTTTAATTTCTTTATTTTCTTCATCAGATTTTCCATCAGGAACTGACATATCTGGAATATTAGGAACTTGCAACATCATTGTCTTCCATTCCAACATAATATTCTTTAAATCTTCCTCTTCCTCTTTTAATTGAACTTTTAATTCCTGCATTTCAGAAATAAATTTAATTTTGTCACTTTCATTAATAGTTCTCACTATTTTTTCATTATAAATATTTTGCTCAGTTCTCATTCTCTCTACCGTAGCTAAAACCGCTTTTCTTTTATCATCAATCTCAATCATTTTATCCACATCAAAATCACTATGCTTTTTCTTAGCTCCTGCTTGAATGAGGTCTTTGTTTTCTCTTATAAATTTTATATCTAACATAATTTTTTAATTTTATTTTTTAAATCTTTATCAGTCATTAGCCCTAAGTTCTTTTACATAAGAATTTAGGGCTAAGTGAAGTAGAATTTCTTCTTTTGTTAGAATATCTAGTAAATATCATTGTTTTTATAATATCAGAAATGTTAAGATTAAAAAAGCTAGTTATATGAATAAAATTAAACAACTTAAAAAAGAAGATTGGCCTGAAGCGATCTTAGAAATCAACGATCCTCCTCTTCAATTAAACTATCGAGGTGAAAAACCTGATTGGAGTTCAACTTTCCTTGCAGTCGTTGGTTCCAGAAGATACTCCCAATATGGTAAAGAAGTTTGTGAAAAACTTATTTTAGGCCTTAGAGGTTATGATATTACTATTGTTTCAGGTTTAGCTCTAGGTATTGATGGAATAGCTCATAAAGCCGCTTTAAACGCTGGGCTAAAAACAATTTCAGTTCCAGGTTCTGGTCTTGATGATTCAATTCTTTATCCTGCCACAAATCGAGGTTTAGCCAAAGAAATTCTAAAATCAGGTGGTACTCTTTTGTCAGAGTTTGATCCCTTACAAGGAGCCAGTCCTTGGTCTTTTCCTCAACGTAACCGTATTATGGCGGGTCTTTCTAAAGCTACTTTAATAATAGAAGCTACTGATAAATCAGGGACTTTAATTACAGCCCGTCTTGCTCTAGATTACAACCGAGAAATTTGTGTTGTTCCTGCTTCTATTTTTTCCCGTTACGCGGTTGGTTCCAATAAGTTACTTCACCAAGGCGCTACTACTATCAATTGTAGCGAAGACCTTTTAGAAGTTTTAGGTTTTAATACTCCAGATGAATCTTTTCAAAAAGAATTAAATTTTGACAATTGTTCTACTGAAGAAAAATTAATTTTAGAATTACTAAAAGAACCTCAAGATCGTAATGAAGTCATTCACCGATCTAAATTAAGTGCTAGCCAAGCTAACATTCTTATCTCTTCATTAGAAATAAAAGGCTATCTCAAAGAAAGCCTCGGCAAACTCCATTTAAATTAATACAATAATCAAATTGATTTTTTTATTCTTGGATACTATAATGATTATACTATGAAAAATGAAAAAGATTTAGAAAAATTAAGACACACTTTATCACATATTTTAATGCAGGTGCTTGAACAACTCTATGGAGCTATCCCTGCCGTAGGCCCAGCTATTGATAATGGCTTTTATCATGACTTTGACTCAGAAACACAAATCACCGACGCTGACTTAAAAAATATTCAAAGAGAGATGATAAGAATCATCAATAAAAAACTCCCTATTGAAAAAAAGACTATGTCCATTGATGAAGGTATTAAGTTTCTTCAAAATAAAAAATACATCTATACTCAAGAATTAGCTGAAGACTTAAAAAAAGAAGGGATTGCAAAAATTTCCTTTTATCAACAAGGTGATTTCATCAATATGTGTAGTGGCCCCCATTTGGAGTCAACTGGAGAAATTAATCCTAAAGCTTTCAAACTGAGTAGTGTGGCTGGTTCCTATTGGAAAGGTGATGAAAAAAATAAGATGATTCAAAGAATTTATGGTTTGGCTTTTGAAACACCTGAAAAATTGAAAGACTACGAAAAAATGATGGAAGAAGCTAAGAAACGAGATCACCGTAAATTGGGTAAAGAATTAGATCTTTTCAGTATCAGTCCTAAAGTTGGTCCAGGTTTAATTCTCTGGCATCCAAAATTATCAAAAACTCGTGAAGTCGTAGAAGCTTTTTGGCGAAAATTCCATAGACAGAGAGGTTATGATGCTGTTTATACTCCCCACATTGGAAGAGCTGAACTATGGGAGACTTCTGGTCACCTTAAAAACTTCAAAGAAATGATGTATCCCCCAATGGATATTGAAGGTGAACAATATTACATTAAACCAATGAACTGTCCTTTCCATGTTGAGATTTACAAATCAAGACCTCGTTCTTGGCGAGAACTACCTTTTCGTTGGAATGAATTAGGTTCAGTTTATCGTTACGAAAAATCAGGAGAATTAGCTGGAATGCTAAGAGTAAGAGGTTTTACTCAAGATGATGCTCACATCATTTGTCGTCGAGATCAATTTATTGATGAATATAGAGAAGTTTTAGACTTTACTATCACTATTCTAGATGTCTTTGGATTTAAAAAGGAAGGTATTAAAGCATATATTGCTACCAGAGACCCTAAACTAGATAAATATTTAGGAACAGATGACATTTGGGATTCATCTGAAAAGATAATTACAGATATTATTCAAGAATTTGAGATACCACATGAAGTCGAAGAAGGTGGAGCTAAATTTTATGGTCCAGCCATTGATTTAAAGATAAAAGATTCCATTGGTAGAGAATGGCAACTAACCACAATCCAACTTGATTTCAATTTGCCAGAAAAGTTTGATATGACCTACCAAGGCAAAGAAGAAAAAGAAAGACCAATTATGATCCATCGTGCTTTGTTTGGTTCCCTAGAAAGATTTTTTGCAATCCTAATTGAACATTATGGAGGTAACTTTCCATTCTGGCTTTCCCCTGCTCAGGTAAAAATTATCCCCGTAGCTGATGAACACAATGATTATGCTAAAAATATTTTTGAAGAATTAATAAAAAGAGATTTCAGAGTAGAAATAGATAAATCAGACAATAATTTTGGTAAAAAAGTTCGAGAAGCTAAAAACGAAAAAGTTCCCTACTTTGTCATCACTGGCAAAGAAGACATAAAGGATAATAAATTAACTCTCGAATCCCGAGATGGAGAAAAATCAATTCAAATTTCTTTAGAAGAATTAATTAAAAAACTAGAGACAGAAAATAATCCTTTTAACGTTTAAGCCATTCTTCTTCTTGACGAACAAGTAATTCAGATTTCTTTTCTGGATGTGCCATAATTTCTTCAATTACTCTTTCAGTCCGAATAGACTGAGAACCTTTTACTAAAATAACATCATTGACTTGGATAAAATTTTGTAAATATTTTCCAGTTTTTTCAGAACCTTCAAATTGAAGAATATTTTTTTCGCTCATACCTCCTAATAGAGCTCCTTCAGCAATTTCTTTAGCCCTCATTCCCACTGTCACTAAAAAATCACAATTAAAAGCTACCAATCTTCCAATCTTTTTATGTTCCTCTGTTGAATATTTGCCTAACTCTAACATATCTCCCAACACAGCAATCCTTCTTCCATCAGTCACCATTTTAATATCACCTAATGTTTCAATAGCTTTTTTAGTAGCCACTGGTGAAGCATTATATGAATCATCAATTAAAACAGTTCCTTTGATTCCATCTAGTATATGCATTCGTCCAGGTTGTAAACGTTTTCTTTTACCAAGAGCCTGAGAAACTGTTACTATGTTTATATCTTGAGATATGGCCACAGATAAAGCAATTAAAGCTGGAAAAACTTGATGCTGACCAAGAATTCTTTCTAAAGTCACTGGTATACTCTTACCAGCATAGTCAATTTTAAAAGTAATTCCTTTGGGCTTAAAATTATCATAAATAATCTGATAACCAGAACCTTTTACTTCAGAATGATCATTAAAACCAAAGAATATTCTTCTAATTCCTTCAGGTGTTTTAATATCTTTCATATTTTGATCATCATTATTTAAAATAAGTGTTCCTCCTTTTTTTAAATAACTAACCAACTTCTTTTTTTCGTTAATTAAAGCTTCTGGAGATTCGAAAAATTCAACATGCACAGGTACAGAAGCAAACTTAGTCAAAACCACCACATCTGGTTTTAACCAACAAGCAATTTTTTTAATATCACCAGGAGCATCAGCTCCAACTTCTAGAACTAACCATTTTGGATAATGATTTTTTAATAAAATAATACCCAATCCAGTAAAAATATTTTTTGCCCAATTGATTGGACTTCCCCAAGCATTGGGACAACCTAAAATAGTTAAAGGAACACCAATTTCACTATTAAAACTTTTTTCACTCTTACGTACAAAAAAAGCTGAGCTTAAAGCTGTATAGATAGCATCTTTAGTAGAAGTCTTCCCTACACTACCTGTAATAGCTACTACTTTTGGTTTATATTTCTTTAAAACTAATTGAGCTTCTATTCTCAAAATAGTTACTATTATTTTTTTAAATATTTTTTTCATAGGTATCTCTGTCTGGTTCTATTTCATAATAATTAACTAAAAACTTAAAAATGTCCATAAATGGTTCAGTCAAGGTATGAGAAGCATACTTTACTTCCTTTGGATTTATAATATACAAGAATACTAAAAACTCAGGTCGGGTGGCAGGAAAATAACCAAAAAAACTATGGAGGTACTTATCATCATGATACCCTCTTCCGTCCTCCTTTGCCATCTGAGCTGTTCCTGTCTTAGCAGCGATAGTATAGTCATCTGATTTTACAGTTCCACCAAGTAAAGCCACGTCGACAACTTTTATTAACATCTTATTCAGACTAGTGATAGATTCTTTACTAAAAACTCTTTCGGTATTATCATAAATTAATTCATCAGAAAAACCAGATTCATAATCTATTTTTTTAACTAAGTGAGGTGTAATTAACACTCCGCCATTGGCCAAAGTAGCTAAAGCCTTAATTGTCTCAACAGGAGTTGTAGCAATTCCTTGCCCAAAAGAAGCTGTAGCATATTCAAGATCTCGAGGACTCTTTAAATTAGAAACTAAACCGTAGGTCTCATTAAGTAAGTCTATCCCAGTTTCTTCACCCAGACCTAATTTCAAAAAGTATTCAGCAAACTTTGAATTCCCAACCTGTTGCTCAACAAAAGCAGCACCAACATTAAGAGATTGATTTAAAATTTCCTGCATATCCACCACACCACGAGCTTTACCATCATAATTAGAAATCTTACTACCATTCAAAAGCAGTGTACCTTTATCATTATAAGTAGTCTCTGGAGTTACAGCCCCACTATCAAGTCCAACTGCCATGGTTAAAGCTTTAATGATAGAACCCATTTCATAAACATTCTCGACTAAAGGATTCCCAAAAAAAACATTTTCAGTTGTTTTAAAATTATTTAAATCAAAGTCAGGCTTTACGGCCATGGCGTGAACCTCTCCGTTATTAGGATTAATAATAATTCCACCAGCTAGATCTGTTTGCCATTTTTCTGTTACTCCTTGTAATTCTGTTTCTAAATAAGCTTGTACAGATGGCTCAATGGTTAAAATAATATCACCTTCTTTTCCTTCGTCTTTACCTAAAATAACGTCACCTATATTGGAAAAAATTTCAGCAAAAAAATTTCCGCCAACTTCTTTGTCTTTTCTTCCTAAAATATGATTATAATAACCTTCTAAACCATAAACACCTTCTAAAGAATCTCCATTATAACCAACAAAACCTAAAGTATGAGAAGCCAGATTATCACCAGGATAAAACCTCCAATTTTCCTTACCCAACAATACTCCTTTCAAACCTAAATTTTTAATCTTTTGAGCAGTTTCTATATTAATCTGTCCCATAATATCTTCATTGGGATCATTCTTTTTATTAGCTCGAAACAAAAAATCTTCTTCATCAATTTCTAAACCCAATGCAGTTAATTGTTTATATACTTCTTCCGGCTCTTCTAAAACAGAAGGATTTAATATTAATCTATAGCCAGATTTAATTGTGCCAGCTGAAATTTCTTCACCATTTTTATCTTCAAAAAATATACTACCTCTATTAAAAATATCCTGTGTAGCAAAATGTTGACTATCAGCCTCTCTTTCATAGGCTTCCCCTTCAATAATCTGTAATGTATATAATCTACCAACAAGAATAACTGCCACAAAGAAAAAAAATAATCTTAAAACTCTCATTCGAGGAAAGAATTTGGCAAAAAATTTTATTATTTTCATAGAGTGTAAATTACAATTTTATTATTGAATAGCGCCAACCAATGACAAAGTTTGATTAACAATTTTCTTATCGATAAATTTAATATCAGAAGCCTCCACATAACCAAGTTTTTTTGTTAGATCTAAATTAACTTCTTTCTTTAATGAAATATACTCTGATTCTAATTCACTAATACTAGAATCAAGTGCTACAATATCTCGCTCAATTCCCTTATAGGCTGTAGTATTTATAATAGTTTGAGTAACAAAATAAATATATAAACCAGATAACAAAGCAATTACAGACACGAAAGTCCAGAAAATTCTCTTTTTGTTGACATTATCCATCTTAAATATAGCTGCTTTTATCATAATGTTTTATTTATAAATTTATAATTTTTCTATTACTCTTAACTTTGCACTACGAGAACGGGAATTATCTTTAACCTCATCTCTCGTTGGTACAATGGGTTTCTTTACTATCAAAATTCCCACTTTCTTTAATTTTTTATCTTTAAAAAATCTTTTAACCACCCGATCTTCTTTACTGTGAAAAGAAACAATCACCATTCTTCCTTTTTGGTTCAAACAATCCCAGCCTTTTTCTAAGCCATCCTGTAAAGACAAAATTTCATCATTAACAGCAATTCTTAAAGCTTGAAATGTTTTAGTAGCAAAATGTATTTTCTGGCTCTGATACCAATTTGGTACAGACTTCTTAATAATTTCAACTAATTCAAATGTAGTTTCAATTCTTTTTTTCCTTCTAGTTTCAACAATTCCATCAACAATCTTTCTAGCAAATCTCTCGTCTCCGTAACCCGATATAATGTCTATCAAACTTGATCTTTCCCAATCATTTACAATTTCTTCAGCTGTTAGATCATTCTCAGTTAGATTTTTCTTTAAAGTCATAAATAATGGTTCATCTCTCTGGAAAGAAAACCCTCTTCCCGAATCATCCAATTGGTCTGAACTAATCCCTAAATCAAACACAATCTTATCTACCTTTTCTATATTCAAACCAGAAAGAACTTTATCTAAATGCCTGAAATTTTCATTAATTAATTTAATTTCACATTGACTATCTAATTGCGAAACAGTTTCTTCCATCTTCTGAATAACAGAATCATCTTGATCTAAACCAATAATAAGACCTTCTTTACCGACTAACTTACAAATTTCTCTGAAATATCCGCCTCCACCTAAAGTTCCATCAACAACCTTATCACTGGGTTGAATATCTAAAGTGGTTATTACTTCTTTTAAAAGAACTGGTTTATGCATATGTTTTTAAATCGCTCCCAACTCACCTAACCTTTCTGCCAAAATATCTGCTTGATTCTCAATCTTTTCACGGTAAATCTTCCAAGCTTTTTCATCCCATACTTCAATATGGTCTCCCACACCAGTAAAAACTACTTTAGTTTTTAAACAACCGTAAACTTTCAAAAAATCTGGAATTAGAACCCTGCCAATAGAATCTGTGGAAACTTCAGTTGCTCCTGTCATCATTAATCTTTTAAATTTTCTCTGGTCAGTTGCTCCCATTGAAAGCTGTGATAATTTTTCTGATAATTTTTTCCATTCAGCAGTTGTGTACACATACACACAATTATCCGCTCCTTTAGTCATAACCATTTTTTTACCCATTGAACTACGAAAATTAGCAGGTAAAGAAACCCTCTTTTTAGCGTCTATGGTATGTGTGTATTCGCCAATTAACATAATGTTTTTTTAGAGATTTCCCACAATCTCCCACTCGATAACTATTATATAACACCGGTACCCACAAAGCAAACCAACTTATCCACACTTTCCCTAAAATTTTTCGTAAAAAAATTCTGGTAAACACCCCATTATTTACCTACAGGGGTCCGACCCCTGTAATTTTTGTAAATAAAAAATACCAAAAACATTGAATTTATAAAGAAATTAGACTATGATTATACCCACATGAAAGACGTAAAAGTAAAAAATGATGAACAAATTATAGAAGACAGTATTTTTATTACCGGTAAAAAAACCGGTTTTATTCGATTACCAGGTGGTGATATTGAAATTAAAGAAGATAATTTAAATACAGCTCTTCATAACGACATAGTAAAAGTCCAAGTTTCTGAACAAGGAAAACATAAAGTTGCTAGAGTTATCGAAATAGTTAGCCGTTCTAAAACAAAGTTTGTTGGTGTCATTTCTCAAGATAAAAATGATTTTTATTTAATTCCAGATGATTTTAAGTTCTATCCCCACTTGGAGGTTGAACCTCCAAGTGAGCCCTTAGACAAAAACACTAAAGTTTTAGTAGAAATGTCACCTTGGAAAGGTTCACATTCCAATCCAACTGGAAAAATATTAAAAATTTTAGGTAAGAAAGGAAACAATAATGTTGAGATGGAATCGATCCTTTATGAAAAAGGTTTTGAACCAGGTTTCTCTACTGAAGTAGAAGAGGAAGCTGATTTCATTAGTGACAATAGTCATAAAGACTTTGATGAAGAAGTTAAGAAAAGAAAAGATTTCAGAGACCGAATTACTTTAACTATTGACCCAGATGATGCCAAAGACTTTGATGACGCTCTTTCTTATAAAAAATTAGATAACGGGAACTTTGAAGTCGGTATTCATATTGCTGATGTTACCCACTACGTTACGATAAATTCAAAAATAGATAATGAAGCTACTAAAAGGTGTACATCTGTTTATCTTGTTGATCGAACAATTCCAATGTTACCGGAAGTTCTCTCCAACAATTTATGTTCTCTTAATCCCAACGAAGACAAATTAGCTTTTTCAGCCGTCTTTGTTTTAGATAAAAACGCTAATGTTATTGAAAAATGGTTTGGAGAAACGGTTATTAATTCTAATAAAAGATTTACCTATAAAACAGCTCAAGCTGTTCTAGATAAAAAAGAAGGAGCTTTTTATCAAGAACTAAGTCAACTTGATAAATTATCTCAAATTATGAGAAAAGAAAGAATCCAACACGGAGCCATTTCTTTTGGTAGTAATGAATACAAATTTGAATTGGACCAAACAGGTAAAGCTATTGGTGTTCACAAAAAAGAGCTACTTGAAACCAATGAATTAATCGAAGATTTTATGTTATTGGCTAATAAAGAAGTAGCTGGTTATATTGGAGAGAAAGAAATTGAATTAAAAATTAAATTACCTTTTATCTATCGTGTTCATGACTTTCCTAAACCAGAACAAATAAAAGAACTAATAGAATTTTTAAAAACCATTGGTTACCACATCAAACTTAAAGAAGGAAAAGTTCCTTCTCAAGACTTAAATAACCTTTTAGAAAAAATAGAAGGAACTCCAGAAGAAAACCTAATTGCTACAGCTACTTTAAGATCAATGGCAAAAGCTATTTATTCTGTCAAAAATATCGGTCACTATGGCCTAGCTTTTAAACATTATACTCATTTTACTTCCCCAATTCGACGTTATCCAGATATGATGGTTCATCGCCTTATGAAAAAATACTTAGTTGGAAGTAATCTTAGTCCTCGTTCAATTAAAAAATATAAAGAACTTACTATAAAATCCAGTCAGCAAGAAGTTTCCGCTACCATAGCAGAGAGAGACTCCAAAAAATATAAATTCGTAGAACTAATGTCTCAAAAAATTGGAGGAGAATTTGAAGGAGTTATTTCTGGAATTACTAAATGGGGAGTTTATGTTCAAGCCAGTAACGGAGCTGACGGAATGATTAGTCTAAGATCTCTTAAAGATGACTACTATGAATTAGACGCTAAAAAATATTGTTTAGTTGGACAAAAAAATCACCAAA
>CAYLHD010000002.1:33537-36416 GCA_964383545.1 uncultured Candidatus Saccharibacteria bacterium
TACTATGAATTAGACGCTAAAAAATATTGTTTAGTTGGACAAAAAAATCACCAAAAATATTCTCTTGGTGATGAAATCAAAGTTAAACTAATTAACACAAACGTTGATAAAAGAATAATTGATTTTGAATTAGTAAATTAATTCTTCTTCAATAATTTTAAATTTAATTAATTCTATTTTTTACTTAGCTAACTTAAATATTAAGTTCTTTTTTATATTCTAAAATCCATTTATTTAATTCCATGGTTGGTTCCCAATTTAAAAGTTTTTTTGCCAACGAATTATCACAAAGATTTCTTTTAGGTTCAATCCGAGCTGGAATTTTAGTTATTGAACCACCAATCATCTCAGCAATTTGATTAACGGTAAATTCATTACTTTGTCCAATATTAATTGATTGTCCATCACTTATCTGACTTTCCGCTGCCAAAATATTTGCCCGAACAACATCTCCAACATAGGTATAGGTTCGTAATTGTTCTCCATCACCCACAATAGTCAATGGTTGATTGTTTTTTCTTTGTAAACCAAAAATGCCAATCACTGAAGCATAGGCTCCCTCTAAAACCATCTTTGGTCCGTAAACATTAAAATATCTTAAACAAACAGTTGGTAATTTATAAACATAGGAAAACAAACGACAATATTCCTCACCAATATATTTTTGTAAACCATAGGGACTAATAGGATCAGTTGGCATATCTTCGGTTAAAGGCATTTTTTCTTGGTTACCATAGGCAGATGAAGAAGCTGAATAAACAACCTTTTTTACTTTTGCCTCTTTAGAAGCTACTAAAACATTTAAAGTACCATTTACATTATGATCATTATAGGTAACAGGATCATCAATAGATGGTTGCACCCGTGCTAAAGCCGCTATATGAAAAACATAATCAACACCAACAAAATATGGTTTAATTTTTTCTAAATCTCGTAAATCAACTTCAATAAAAGTTACTTTTTCATTAATATTTTCTTTCTTACCGGTTGATAAATTATCAAGAATAATAACTTCATCACCTCTTTTTAAAAGTTCATCAACTAAATTTGAACCGACAAACCCTGCCCCACCTGTTACTAAACATTTTTTCATATTATTATTTTTATTTATTATCTAAAACATTTTCACCAAATACATCTTTTAATAAATCTAAATCTTTATCACTATCAAGCAACAATTTATTATTTTTTTTCTGTAAACTATCTAAAACATTTAGACCATACTTATCATCGACCATTAATTTTTTATACATTTCAGTAAATGCTGAAAAATCTTTTATAAAACAGTTTCCTCCAGCACCGCGTCCATCTTTATGGACCGGTTTCATATGAGATGAACCAATTCTTGGATCAGCTGAAATCATATCGCTTATGATATCCCAATCACCTCCTAGTTTTTGTGTAATATCATAAAATAAATTAGCATAGATAAGTTTAAAATATAAAAAACAATTCCCTCCATATTTTACAAGCTCCGCATCATCTGCAGAACAAATTTTCTCATAGGGTGCTTTTGGTAATATCTTCATAATATCATTTGCCACAACTTTAAATTTTTCGTTATCTTTCGGAATCCCTACAATATTACGATTAGGATTAGAAGCATCATTGGCTGCAGATACTTCACGTAAAAACTCAGGGGAATGACAAACAAAAATATTTGGATTTTCATCTTGTATAGACCTAGTTGTTCCAGGAACAATAGTTGATTTAATCACCGCTATTTTCCCATCACCAATCAACTTAATAACTTGTCTTAAAATACTGTCGTCAAAACCAGATGCTGTAGTTGGTGTAGGAACAGCAATAAAAACAATATCGCAATCATTAATTTTATCTCTATTTTGAATATATGGTTCTTCTGCTGAATAACGAACAACACTAAAACCACGATTTTCAAAATCATCTGCATAATTTTTACCAATCCAACCTTGACCAATAAATCCGATACTTTTATTCATCATATCAATATTTAATTTAGTTAAAACCTACAAATTATAATAACTCAATATTTTTATAAATATTTATTTCGCTACTTTCACAGCTTCATCAAAATGAACTGATAACAATTTAGATATTCCATCACTTCCCATGGTTACTCCATAGAGTATATCAGCCCGTGCCATGGTCTCTCGATTATGGGTAATTAAAATCAATTGTGATAACTTAGACAACGTTTCTATCATATCCCCATACTTCTTAGAATTAGCCTCATCAAGAGCAGCATCAGTCTCGTCTAGGATAATAAAAGGGGGTGGTGTAACTTGAGACATAGCAAACAACAAAGCAATTGAGGTTAAAGATCTCTCTCCACCCGAAAGCATTTGTAAACCTTTTATTTTTTTGTTGGGTAAAGAAACATCTACGTCCACTCCACCTCCTTCAACTTCTTCTGTGTTTTCCATTTCAGCTATTAAATCATCGTCACTCATATCTAAATTAGTTTCTGTATTCTTCTTTGTCTTTTTACCCTCAACTAAATTAAGTCTAGCTTTACCTCCTCCGAACATCAGAACAAAAAAATCACTGAACTGAGAGTTGATCTTATCCAAACCATTTTTAAATTCTATATCAATCTTTTCCTTAAGTTCTCCAATCAAAGCCAACAAAGATTCTGCTGAATTTTCTAAATCACCAATCTCATTTGCCAAAAATTCATCTCTTTTATTAGACTCTTCATATTCTTTCATTATGTCCTCACCGGACCCTCCTCCTAGATCTTCAATTCTTATTTTAATCCTCTCGATTTTCCTTCTTCTGTCTACCTGTAACTCTCTATTCTCACTAATTACTTCAAATTGATCTAACAATTCTCCTTGCTCATTTTTTAACTCCACTGATTGAAATTGAGCTGATTCTCTTCCAGCCAAAATATAAGC
>CAYLHD010000002.1:36516-41545 GCA_964383545.1 uncultured Candidatus Saccharibacteria bacterium
TTCAATTTAGAACCAGTATCTACAGGTTCTTTAGATTCATCTTCTGAATTTTCATCATTTATATGATTAGAAATAAATTGTGAAAAAGACTCTTTAATCCTTTTTAAAATACTTTTAACTTGAAAAATATCATCCAATGACTCCGCTATTTCAAGTTGGTCATCCAATTTAGTCTCAAAACTCTTCATTTCATTTAAACTAAAACTTCTCTCTACAGTTTCTCTTTCTAACTTAGGTTGAACAATCATCAAAGCAGAAATAGTTCCTTCAATTCTTCCCAATTTAAAAGTTAAAGAATCCTTCTGATTTCTTGAATCATTCAATCTTTCTTTAAAAGAAGATATCTCCTGACTCCTATCATCTGGTCCTTTAGCTTCTTCTAACAAAGACTTTGTTTCAATCAGGCGTTCTTCTAATTTTGCTGATTCCTCAGTCAATGGATGCTTATCTTTCTCAATTTTATTAGTCCAATATTTTATATATGAATCTTCTCGTTTAAAATACTCTAAATAGAAACCTTTTAATTCTTTCCTCATTTCTAAAGTCTTCTCAATTTTTTCAACTTGTTTTTTAAGAAATTTAAAGTGAGGGACATTTTCTCGACGCAATGATTGTACCGATTCAATATTCTCTTTAACTTTTTCTAATTTCTTTTCACTAGCAATCCTTTTGTATTGATAAATTTTTAAACCTAAAGCTTCTTCTATCATAACTTGCCTTTCTTTAGAATTAACATTTAAAATTCTGTCAGCCCCTCCCTGAGAAATAATATGGTGGCCAGAAGAACCAATATTAGCTCCAGACAATAATTCAGAAACATCTTTTAAACGAACCAAGCTTTTATTAACAAAATATTGATTAGTTCCATCTCGGTGAACAATTCTTTCAATAGTAACCTCATCATAATCAACATCTAAAAATTTACTAGAATTATCAAAAACTATTTTTACACTAGCTCTGTTTAAACGAGAAGAAAAATTAACTCCATTAAAAATCAAATCTTCCCCTCTCTTCCCTCGCATGGACTTAATGGATTGTTCACCAAGAACAAAACGAAAAGCTTCTGCCACATTAGATTTTCCAGAACCATTGGGACCTACGATAGCAGACACAGGTGTGTCAAACTTCAAATTAACCTTTTTAGCAAAAGACTTAAACCCCGATATTTCTATCGATTTTAGATACATATTGTAGATAAGTATAAAGCAAAAAACTCAAAGTTGAAAGTTGATAAATCGTTTTATCACCATAAAGGTCAAATCTCTTCTTAAATAATGTATTTAGTAAAAAATTTTATTTACTTAAACCCTACTTTGTTATCAATTTTATAAAAATAAGAAAACCTAGATTTGCATATTTTTATAATATGTTGTATTAATAGAGACTAATGACTAAATTATTGATTGTCGAGTCACCGGCAAAATCAAAAACAATTTCAAAATATTTGGGAAAAGATTATATCGTCAAAGCATCAGTCGGTCATATTCGTGATATTCCTAAAAGTGCTTCTAAGAAAGCTAACGCTGTTGATATTGAAAATAATTTCAAACCAAACTATGAAACAATAGCTGGCAAAGAAAAAGTTATAGCCGACTTAAAAAGTGGAGCTAAAAAAGCTGATGAAGTCCTTCTAGCAATGGACCCCGACCGTGAAGGAGAAGCTATAGCTTGGCACATAGCCGAAGTTTTAAAATTACCTAATGCCCAAAGGGTTGTCTTTAATGAGATTACAGAAGAAGCTGTTCAAAAAGCAATTCTTCATCCCAGAGATATTGATCAAAATTTAAGAAAAGCTCAAGAAGCTCGTCGTATTCTAGACAGGTTATTCGGTTATGGTTTAAGTGGTTTAATTTGGAAAAAACTTCGTTACGGATTATCTGCTGGAAGAGTTCAATCCCCTGCTCTTAGAATCTTAATGGAAAGAGAAAGATTGATTCGTGCTTTTATCCCAGAGGACTTTTGGGTACTCACAGCTGATGTTAAAACTAAAGTTGGAGAAATGTTTTCCTTAACTTGTTCAGAAGAACCTCGTAGTGAAAAAAGAGTTGCTAAGATTTTAAAAATTTGTGAAAAAGATAAATGGATAGTCTCAGAAGTAAATGAAAAGGAAGCTAAAAGATCTGCTCGTGCTCCTTTTATTACATCCACTCTCCAACAAACTGCCAGTTCTCGTTTAGGCTTTTCTCCTAGCCAAACTATGATGTATGCTCAAAGACTCTATGAAGCTGGTTTTATCACTTATATGAGAACTGATAGCGTTAACCTTAGTACTGTAGCGCAAAAACAGGCTTTAGCAGTTATTAATAAAGAATATGGTAAAGAATACCTTGATTCAAAAACTTTTAAGAGTCGTAGCAAAAATGCTCAAGAAGCTCATGAAGCTATTCGTCCCAGTAATCTAACCGTAAAGGATGCTGGAGCAACCAAAGAACAACAACGACTTTATCAACTTATCCGTAATAGAACTCTCGCTTCTCAGATGAGTGACGCTAAATTATTAAAAACTAAAATAATCACCCGTCTAGGAAAAAGAACCAAAGATGATGATAAAGATATTCCTTATTTTTCTATGAATGGTTCCCGTTTACTTTTTGATGGTTGGTTGAAAGTTGATCCAGAAGCTCGAGGAGAAGATGTAGAACTACCAGAAGTTAAAGTTAAAGACATCTTAGATATGCTCAAGGTAAATATTGAGGCTAAACAAACCCAACCGCCCACTAGATATTCTGAAGCTAGTTTAATTAAAGAATTAGAAAAAAGGGGTCTAGGTCGACCGAGTACCTATGCTGCAATCACAAAAACACTCTATAATAGAGGTTATGTAGAAAAGATAAACAAAGCTCTCCACCCAACCGATACTGGTGACGTGGTTAGCTCATTTTTAGAAAATCACTTTGAAGATTATATCAGTGATGATTTTACCTCTAAAATGGAAAACGAGTTAGATGATATCGCTGAAGGTAAAAATACCTATGAAAAATCTTTAAAGGATTTTTATTCTCCTTTTATAAAAGCTATCAAAGCCAAAGAAGATATTGAAAAAATTTCCAACCTAGGCCCAGCAGAAGATAAATATAAATGTCCTAAATGTGGAGCTGCCATGGTTTACAAATTAGGTAAGGCAGGTAAATTTATAAGTTGTGAAAAATTTCCTGATTGTGAAGGAGCTCTCACTTTGGAAGGAAATGAAATAGAGGGTCCTAAAGAAACAGGAGAAGCTTGCCCTGATTGTAAGGATGGAAAATTAGTTATTCGAGAGGGACGTTTTGGAAAATTTATTTCTTGTTCAAATTATCCTAAATGTAAATTCATTAAAGAAGACGAGGAAGAAAAAAAGAAAAAAATGACAGGTATAAAATGCCCAGTCTGTGGTGAAGGTGAAATGATGGAAAGAAGGGGACGTTTTGGAATCTTTTATAGTTGTTCTAACTATCCTAAATGTAAAAACGCTATTAAAACAAAACCAACTGGAAATATCTGTGATTATCCTCGAGAAGAAAAAGGAGGACAACCCTGCGGAGCTTTAATGATGGAAGGAACTAAAACTATTCCAGAAAGGTGTTCTGACAGATCATGTCCTAATCATAACCCTCATAAGTTACTTCTATTGAAGAAGATAAAAAAATAAATGGTTTCAACTTTATCCAAATTACTCAATAGTTCTAATAATTCTTGCTTTATTTTTGTTTTTTAGTATAATATTGTAAATTAAAGTTTACCTACCAAACAGGCAGGAAAATCGAAGGAAATGGAAAATCTATCTAACTTATTACCTTATATTCAGATATTCTTATCAATCTTATTGATGATTGTTGTTTTAGTGCAACAGTCTGATGCTGGTTTAGGCGGAACTTTTGGAGGTGAAGACAGTTTCTCAGGAGGCCATACTAAACGCGGAGCAGAAAAGATTCTCTTTAATTCAACTATTGTAATAGGCATACTATTTGTTGCATCAACCTTTATAGCACTTATTATTTAACACTCATCTTAAAAATTCTTTTTAACTAATTTCTTAATAATTCTTACAACTATTCTATAAACCACTAGATAATTTGCTTATGCAAAAAATAAAACAGGTTTCAAAAAAATCAAAAAAGTTTTTTTCTTATATTTTATTTAATATATCAGATATCATAAAATCGTTTTCTCAAATAGAAAAAATTATTTTTTATACCGTTTTAATAACCCTTATAACAAGTTTAACTTTAATTTTAAATAATATAAACGAGTCCTATTTAGTAGAAATTCCTTCACACGGAGGATCATTAATTGAAGGTATCGTTGGCTCACCTCGTTTTATCAATCCAGTCCTAGCAACTTCAAATACAGATAAAGATCTTTCATCCCTAATCTATTCTGGTTTATTAAAAGCAACAACCCAGGGAGAATTAATTCCTAATTTAGCTGATAGTTATAGTATTTCAGAAGATGGTTTTGTTTATCTTGTTGAATTAAAAGACAATATTTTTTTCCATGATGGTTACCCAATTACAACAGAAGATATAGAATTTACCATAAAAATGACCCAAAACAATATTATAAAAAGTTCTAAAAGAGCTAACTGGGAAGGTGTAGAAGTAAAAAGATTAAATGATAAAGAAATTCAATTTATCCTACCTCAACCCTATTCACCTTTTTTAGAAAACTTAACTTTAGGTATTTTACCTAAACATATTTGGACAGAAATTAGTCCTGAACAATTTGCTTTTAGTCAGTTTAATATAAATCCAATTGGATCTGGTCCATATAAAGTTAAGGAAATAAAAAGAGGTTCATCAGATATTTTAGAAAAATATAACTTAGAATCTTTTGAAGGTTATTCCCTTGGAGAACCCTATATTTCAAGACTTGATATAAAGCTTTATTCAGACGAAGAATCACTTCTAACAGCTTATATAAATAAGGAAATAGACAGTATTAATTCAATCAGTCCTGAAAAAGTATCATTACTTAAAGAAAAACATCAGATTCTTTCTACTCCTCTTCCAAGAATTTTTGGTATTTTCTTTAATCAAGACGAAGCAACAGT
>CAYLHD010000003.1:0-23143 GCA_964383545.1 uncultured Candidatus Saccharibacteria bacterium
AATTTTTTATATTAGAAACCTCTGTTAAAACGTCTTTATCAGAAATAACTGGCACAAAAAGACAGCCTATTTCATAAATATTACCCGTTTTTTCATTTTTTTCATCTGTTTTCATAAACAGTAGACTATCACAAATTAGCCAACAGAGCAATAGTTTTCAATCATTATTAAGAATAACACCCTCGAGTTTATGATAAAGAAAAAGCTTTGATAGCGTTTTGAACTAAATTTTCCTTAATTTGAATATAATCACCTCCTCTTATTTCTGCTATCCTTTTAACAACCTCTTTAACATAGAGAGATGAATTTCTCTGCCTCCGATATGGTACAGGAGCAACAAAAGGAGCATCTGTTTCAGACATAATTTTTTTAATAGGGACAAACTTAACAACATCGTCATAATCTGAAGTAAAAGTAAGAACTCCACCAAAAGATAGCGAAAAATCTAAACTTAAATATTGTTTAGCTGTTTCAACATCACCAGAAAAAAAATGAATATTCCCTTGCAAACTATCACCAAATTCCTTCTTTTTCGATACTAAAATATCTAAAACCTCTTTATGAGCATTACGGCAATGAATCATTAAAGGCTTGTTAAATTGAGCAGCAAAATCAATCTGTTTACTAAAATTATCAATTTGTTTCTTAGATTCAGAAGTAAAATCACCCTCCAACCTAAAAAAGTCAAGTCCGCACTCCCCTATAGAAACAACTTTAGGATTTTTAACCAATTCTAAAAAATCTGAACCAACAAAATTTTCCTTAGTATCTGTCGGATGAAAACCAATTGTAGCAAAAATATTTTCGTATTTATTAGCCAAGGCAACTGTTTCAAAAGAAGATTGCTTATCCACTCCAACAGTAATTACACAAATCTTTTCTACTTGAAGTTTTTTTATTAAATCTTCCCGATCCTCATCAAAATCCTTCATCCCTAGATGAGCATGGATGTCTATATATTCATACATATTATTTTATTTATACAAATTAATGTGAGTATTTACAACAACAAAAATAACGGTATCGTTAACCTCTTTATACCAAGCTCTCCAATCACCAGTTACATCTATACTACGATAAACTTTATATTTACCTTTTAACCTGTGATTGTTAAGACAAACATCAAATGGATTTTTTCCAAAAATCTCTAACTTTTCATCAAACTTTTTCCTAATTTTTATATCTAATTTAGGATAACTCTTTAAAAATTTTTTATGAAAATCTATATTCATTAAACTTGTGAATGAAGAAACTTAACAGCATCTTTGGCATTACCAAAAGGCCCCACAAGATTCTTTCCTTCTTTTATGTCTTTATCAATTTCAGCTAACAACTTGTGGGTTTCTTTGTTGGGAATAGGGTGAGCCACAAATTCAATTCTTCTTTCGTCAACTAATCGCCTTAGGTAAGAATTAACTATAACACTAAGAGATAAACCTAAGTCATGAGCCACTTCTCTAGCCGAATCTTTAAGATCTTTGTTAATTTTTACATTTAAAACTGTTTTTTCCATTAACTAAAGTATATACAACAGTTATATTTTGTCAATTCTATTTTCTTAAAAATAATGGATTTTCTGGAGATTTGTTCTCTTTAACACAATCAATTATTTTTTTAGAAGTATCAGGTAAGAGAGGTTCTAGAGATACAGCAATTCCCATTAAATGATGAAGTGCTTCCTTTAAATCTCTAACTGCTCCTTCTTTATCAACTTTTATTTTTTTAAAAGGTTCAGTCTTCTGAATAAACCCATCAAGATATTGTATTTTCTCCCAAATATCTTCCATGGCTTTATTAGGATTAAAGTTATCTAAATTTGAATTTTGACAAAATTCAAGAGAAAGAGTTCCCTCGTCAGCTTTTATCTCATACGTCTCAGTCATTTTCATTATCCGACTAACTAGATTACCTAAACCATTTGCTAAGTTACCGTTATATATTTCTTTAAACTTATCCAAAGTAACATCAGAATCATCATACATAGAAGCATGACTAAGAACATAATATCTCAAAGCATCTGTTCCATACTCATCAATAATATCCAAAGGATTAATTACGTTTCCTAAACTCTTACTCATTTTTTGTCCATCTGAATTAATAAAACCAAAAATATGAATTTGTTTAGAAGGTTTCAAACCTGCAGACATTAACATAGCTTGCCACATAGCAGATTGTTGACGAAGATTATCTTTACCAGCTACCTGAAAGACAGGCCACCATTTATTAAATTCTTCCTCTTCAGGCCAACCAATTACAGATATATAATTAACCAAAGCATCAAACCAAACATACATCACATGTTGTTCATCACCAGGAACTGGAACTCCCCAAGGCATTTTATCCTTTAATCTAGAAATACTAAAATCTTTTAATCCCCTTCCTACAAATTTACTAATTTCATTCAAACGAAAATCAGGAATAACAAAATCAGGATTATTTTTATATAACTCTAAAAGTGGACCTTGATACTTTGAAAACTTAAAAAAATAATTTTCTTCTTCTATCTCTTCTATTTGTTTTCCGGGATGCAGAGGACACTCTCCGTTTATTAATTCTGAATCAGTTTTTTCTAACTCACAACCAACACAATATTTAGTCTTATAGGCTTTCTTATAAATATCCCCGTTCTCCTCACATTTTTTCCAAAAAGCCTGAGCTGATTGTTTATGCAATTTGTCAGTAGTGCGAGTAAAACTCGTATAACTAATGTTCATTTTGTCTACCTGACTTTTAACTCTCTCAAACATTTTATCAACAAACACCTGAGGTTCTTCACCTAACTCTCTAGCTGTATTAAATATTTTTTGCCCATGCTCATCTACTCCAGTATTAAAAAAAACATCATAACCCATTTTCCTCTTATAACGAGCTAAAACATCAGCACGAATAAACTCAGCCGCATGTCCAATATGCAGATCAGCGTTAACATAGGCTAAGGTTGTAGTAATATAAAATTTATTATTATTCATTTTTTTCTGTAACCATTGTTTTTTTCTTGTCTTTCTCAATATCATTTACAAACTCCATTAAAGCAGCAGCTACAGGCACAGCAATAATTATTCCTAGAAAACCAGCTAATTGAGCCCCTATCAACAAAGCAATAATCACCATCAATGGAGGAACTCCAACAACCTTCTTAACCACCAAAGGATAAATCAAATGATTTTCAAATTGTTGGATGATGACGTAAAGTCCAAGCACCATCAAACCTAAAGTCGTCCCTCCATCAAGAAAACCTATCAAGATAGCCGGAATAGCTGCTAAAATAGGTCCAAACAAAGGAATTAACTCAGTCACAGCAGCCAGAATTGCCAACAACAATGCATATTTAACTCCTAAAATCATTAAGCCCAAATATACCAGAATACCAATAAATAGAGCCAACAAAATCTGCCCTTGCATCCACCTACCAATCTTGAGTTGAGATCTCTTCCAAAGGTCAATGATATATTTCTCATGCTCTATAGGAGTAACAATCTTTAAAAAATTAGCAATCCCGTATTCTTGAACAGCAAAGTAAAAAGAAAAAACAATAATTAGAATAAAACTAAGCAGACCACCAAAAATAGAACTGGCCATCTGCCAAAAACCACTAAAAGTATTATCAACAACCGACTTTAATCCATTAATAATTTCACTAAAAGAAAAACTCGAAGATAAGTTTTTAACAGTTGACTCCGATAAAAAACCACTATTATTTATAGATGGCCAAAAGTCAATAGAATCCATATATTGAGGAACTGTTTCCGACAAATTAGATGCCTCTTCTAAAATCAACGGGACAAAAGTCATAAAAAGACCCACGAACAAACCAATCGCACCTAAATATACAAAGATAACTGCCAAAACTCTCGGTATTTTCATGCGCATAAACCACTTAGCCACTGGTTCAACCGAAGAAGCAATAACTATTGCTGTTAAAATAATAAGAACAAGATCACGAAAGAAAAACAGGAAAACTACTAAAAGTAAAAACAAGATAGTTCTAATTATAGTTCCTGAACTAATATTGATTAAAATATTTTTTGTCATATTTTAAATAATATCATTAATACTAAAGAAAACAACAACAAAATAAAGAAGTCGCCTCACCGGAGACCATCTGAAGAGAAAATAAATTAAAACTTTAAGATTCTGGTTAAAGGTTTTTTATCTTTAATTGGCCCAATGACAGCTAAATTTAATTTTTCATCCTTGAAAATTTTATTGGCTACTCTCTTAATATCACTTGGAGTAATTTCTCTTATTTTCTTAATCTTCTTACTAGTCTCCTCGACAGGTTTTTTCAACACTTCTTGGATTCCGTAATACTCAGCAAAAGAATCCGATGACTCTAATCCCAGAACCAAACCACTAATCATCTTCTCTTTAACTTTCTTTAACTCTTTATCAGAAACTAATTCATTCTTCAACCTGTTAAACTCATTTATGATAACTCTAACAACCTCATTCACTCTCTTATTATCAACTCCAGCTGACACACCTAAATATCCATGATCAGAATAAGAATCATTTCCAACTCTTACATAATAACAAACACCCATTTCATCTCTTAACTTTTTAAACAACCTTGAGCTCATTCCAGCTCCTAAAACCCCACCCAGAACCGACGTAACTAAATTATCTTTTTTAGAAAAATCAAAAGCCCTTACACCTAAAATCAGGTGACTTTGGTCGGATGGCTTATATTCAATAGCTACCTGTGGTTTTTTTTGTATCTCTTTTACTTTTTCCTTACCTACTTTCTTACAAACCGAGATTTCATTAAATTTATCTTCAATTTCTTCCATTACTTTCTTTTCTTCAATATTCCCAGCCACAACAACAGTGGTTGCGGAAGCTACGTAATGTTTTTTTCTGTATTCTAAAAAATCATTTCGATTAACCTTCTGAATAAAATTTTTATCTCCCAAAACAGTCCTTCCAACAGGAGAATCCCCATAAAGAAGTTCCATAAAAAGATCGGAGACTTTTCTCATAGGAAGATCCTTATACATATTTATTTCTTCTATGATCACACCTTTTTCTTTATTTATATTACTTTCATCAAAGATTGGGTTTAAATACATATCAGAAATAATATCAATCATTTTATAGACATTTTTAGAATGAGCTTTAGCATAGTAACCAGTGAATTCATGGGAAGTAAAAGCATTTGATTCCGCACCTAGAGTATCTAGTTCAAGAGAAATGTCACCAGATTGAGGTCTCTTCTTTGTACCCTTAAAACACATGTGCTCTAAAAAATGAGAAATACCATTGTTCTCCTTACCCTCATATTTAGAACCAGCTTCCACCAAAACCAAAACAGTAGCTGTTTTATTATCCACCATGGGTACTGTAATAATCCTCAAACCATTTTTTAAAACTTTTCTTTTAAATTTCATTTCTCTTAATTTAATTAATTTTTATTCAACAAGTGTAATACATATTTACTTAAAAACCAAATCCAAAAACAATCTTACGAAACCATTAACGTAAAGAATATTAAAAATATAAACTCTTGGAGCAAAATTGAATCAAGTATAAAATTTGAGGATTAAAATTTTTAACAAAAAAAATATTGTTCTTGGACATAGTCCAAGAACAAATTCCACTGTTTGACGACTCACCAGAAGGAGTTTGGAATTTTTAAATAATTTTTTTGTGATGCCTTTGGCAAAAAATTTTTCATTGCTCAAATTTTACATTTGATTCAATTTTACCTTAAGTACAACTAATACTTTATTTTAATTTCTCAGTCAAATAATTCTCTAAATCTTCTATTTTTATTCTTTCTTGCTTCATTGTGTCCCGATCTCTCACAGTAACAGCCTGATCTTCCAATGATTCAAAATCAAAAGTCACACAATAGGGTGTTCCAATTTCATCTTGACGACGATATCTTTTTCCAATTGACTGAGTCTCATCATAGTGACAGATAAACTTATTTTTCATTTGGTTAAATAATTCCTTAGTCGGTCCAGCCAACTCTTCTTTTTTAGATAAAGGTAAGAAAGCAACTTTAATTGGTGCTAATTTTTTAGGGAATTTCATTACTACTCGTGTTTCCTCTCCTACAATTTCTTCTGTATATGCAGCCACCAAGGCCACTAACAAAGACCTTTCTACTCCAAAAGTTGGTTCTAAAATATGTGGAATAAATCTTTCTCCTGTTTCTTGATCAAAATATTCTAATTTTTCATTACCAAATTCTGTGTGTTGAGTTAAATCAAAATCACCACGATGAGCTAAACCGAATAGCTCCTTAAAACCAAAAGGAAAATTGTATTCTATATCTATAGTTTTCTTAGAGTAATGTGAAAGTTTTTCTTTGGGGTGTTCAAGTCGGCGCAAGTCTTCCTGCTTAGCTCCCAATTCAATAGCAAACATCTCTTGCTGTTCTAACCAATCATCAAATAAAGGTTCCCAGTTAGTATCCGGACGAATAAAATACTCAATTTCCATTTGTTCAAACTCTCTTAATCTAAAAATAAAATTACCTGCAACAATTTCGTTCCTAAAAGCCTTTCCTATCTGAGCAATCCCAAAGGGTAACTTCTGTCGAGAAGAATCTAAAACATTTTTGAACTCAATAAAAATCGCTCCTGCTGTTTCTGGACGTAGAAAAACTTCTCCTTCAACACCATTCATCTGAGTCTTGAACATCATATTAAAATCTCTAACATCAGTCCAATTAGTTTTACCACAATTGGGACATTTGATTCCAGATTCTTTGATAACTTTAGTCATCTCATCATTCTTCCCTTCCAAGTCCTGCCCCGTAGCATCTTCCACTAAATGATCCGCTCTAAATCTTTTTTTACACTCCTTGCAATCAACCATGGCGTCTCCAAAACCATCAGCATGACCAGAAGCTTCCCATAATTTTGGATGCAACAAAATAGAACCGTCAATTCCAACTATATTCATTCTATCTTGAACAAATTTTTTCCACCATAACTGCTTTATATTATTTTTTAACTCAACCCCTAAAGGTCCGTAGGTATAGGTTCCACCCATTCCACCATAAATCTCTGAACCCTGAAAAACAAAACCTCTTCTCTTACAAAGAGACACAATCTTCTCCATTTTATCTAGTTCTTTTTTATCTGACATAATATTAATAACAAATTATAATAAATTATTCCAAAACTTTCCCAATACCCCATGCATAAACAGGGTCAGTGCTTATTCGAGTATCTAAATCTTTATAAGAAAAATTAATACCAGTATCAGTAAAAATATCTTCCCCTTCTAGAGAAATATTCTTCACTAGGATTGGCTCAGAACCAACTTGACCTAAACTTGGTGAAAGAGAAACCTGGAAACTTACCTCTTTAACTGGAGAAGAAATACCTAAACCAGCCTTAGCTGAACCAATACTCCATATCACTTCACCACCAACCTGATTAAAGACAACATCTTCAGTTTGAGGACTAACAACCCCTAACCACTTAACATATGAAGGAAGATAAGCTTTCACTTCTGCATCTTGAACTTCATTTGATGTATTAGTTAAAGATAAAACAACTGTATAAGTAGTCTCTTTATCAGCTCTAGGTGGAATAGGACCACTATTCTGAAACTCACCAACAGAATACAAAGCTCTAGCATTCAAAAGCAGGTCAGTCTTTATTTTAACCCTTTTAGTAATAGTTGTACTAACCTTCTCAACTAAATCTCCTGACAATTTATTACCAGTAGCTGTTACATTAATAATAATTTCTGGATTTTGAATACTTAAGTTAGAAATAGCACTCAAAGAATAAGGAGAGAAACTAAAACTTAAACTTCCTTCTGAATTAGGACTAAGCACACTCAATTGAGAATCATTTTCTTTATCCCATGTAATAGTATTATCAGAAGATTTATAGTAACCACCTTCAGAAGAAACAGATGTTTTATCTAAAACAATACCCTTAAAATCAGCTACGATTTTTACGTCAGATAAACGTGTAGGTAAATCATTAGACCACAAAAGATCTACTCTTATATCATCTCCAGCTCCAGAAATATATTCTGAATCATAATTACCATCAAAAGCTAAATCTAAACCAAACAAAGTCTTTTTAACAAAAGTTGATCTGTTAGTTGAAACTAACATAGCTTTAATAGAATTTTCATCTTCTGAATCTTTTAAACCACCATAAAAATTAAATACCCTTTCTTCACCATCTTGACCAGTTAAAATACCTTTTATTTTAAGAGTTCTCTCTGAATTTGATTGAATATCCCCAAGACTCCAAACATTATTCTTATAGGAAGGTTTAATATTAGAACTTTTAAATTCGAAACCAAATGGATAATCAGCAACAAAAATAAGATCCTCAATTGTCTCAGTTGAATTAGAAGTAATATCAATAGACATCTCAAAATCTTGACCTGACATAACATCATTCGGCAAATCAACTGTAAAACCAACAGGAGAAGAATCAATAACCATCTCATATTTTCTATCTTTAAAAAAAATTGCGTTTGAATCTTTAGCACGATATTCAATCGTTACTATCATATCTTTTTTATCTCCCTCACCACCAAACAATACCGCCTTAAAAATTTTAGTAACACTACCACCAGCAGGAACTAATCCTAAAGATTGTCTAGTTTGTGTAATTTCTTTAAAACGTCCATCAGATGACAAAGTTCCTTTCGGAAAATCAACGATAAGATCAGCCAATTCTAGATCCACGGAATTGTTATTTTGAACATTTACTTGAAAAGATAACTCTTCCCCTCCTCCTATCATAGTAGGACCAACAATAGACAAATCGACGTTCTCAGTTGAAACAATATTAACTCCTCCATAAAACACAAAAAAGGCTATTCCAAAAGAAGCCAAAAAGAAAAAAATTGAAAATATCAACATTCCTTTAAAAAATTTAGAAGTTTTTGCTTTTTTTTCTTTCACTGTTTTTCTTTTTTCCTCTAACTCATCTGGTTGTTTCTCTTCCCAACCATCATTAACGTTGTACTCCTTTTGCTTTAAATCAATATTATCTTTTTTAACAGGTCTCTTACCAACCTTTTGATAGAGATTCTTCTTTAAAAAACCTATTCTTGATTGCTTTTCTTTTTTATTTAAACCTTCCATATCCATGATAATATTAGTATATCATTAAGTAAAATTAAAACAAAATTAAATAAGCTGAGAAGACTGTAAAGAAACATTTATATCAAAAATTATTTTTCTTTTATTTTTCTCTATTTTATCCAATAATTCAAAGTTCCATTCATTATCCAAGAAAACAGAATAAGAAAGTTCTTCCTTAACTTTTCTATTTTCGTCAAGATAACCAAGATAATATAGAATCCTTAAAACCAACAAACTTTCAAAACCTCTAAGTTCTTTAGTAGAGAAATCATTCTGCCCTAAAAATGAGAAAGCTTCTTTAACCAGAATATAAAGATTTTCGTTTTTTTCCTGGCCAGATAATAATTGGGTGAGTAGGTCTAAAACAGACCTTACAACAATCAGTTTATCTTTATCTTTACCTAAATCAAAAAAGAAATTATTCTCGCAACTAGCGTTAATCAATCTCCAAATACTTCTCCCTTGAACTAAAGATACCTGAGCAACAGAAAACTCCTGTAAAGAATATCTGAGTTTTGAACTTACTTTCCTTAAGCCCTTAGCAGCAGTCTTAATCAAACCAAAATCACGAGTAAGAATAAGTAAATACTTATCAGCTTCACTAAAATCAAAACTCTTCAAAACGATTCCTTCTGTCTGGTAAATTTGATGCATAAATTTTTTAACCACTAGATAGCTGAATTCTGGATTATTTTTGTAAGAAATATTTTATTGTGTGAATCCAATCTTCATCCGTTCCTTCTTCTTCTTTAGTTTTTAAAAACCATTCTAAATAACCTCTATCATCTCTAGCTACATCCTCTACTAATTCATCAAGATGTTTTCCAAAACTAAATCTACGAATTAAAGAAGGTTGTTTCGAAATCTCAATCATTCTCTTTAAAATGTCTTCTTTATCATCTGTATTAGCTTTTTCTTTAGCTAAATTATAAAGATGTTGATAAACCTGTTCTAAAACCAGAACATCTCCATCAGCCGAATGAGCTACTACCTCTAAATCAATATCATAGTGGTAACGCAAATATTGCATATTATGTTCTGGAATTTCTGCTTTTTCGTCTAAATAACGTGATAGACGTAAAGTACAAATATAATTAGGAACTTTTAAACCATCATTTTCAAGCATAGCTATATCAAACTTTGCATTGTGAGCCACTAAAATATTCTCGTTTAACAATTCTTGTAATTCATTGGCAAAATCACTCCCTTGAAAAACTTCTTCATTCTCAACCATTTTATTAGTAATATTAGTAATACTCATCGCCTTAATTGAAATAGGAATAGTTGGTTTAAAATTTTTAACCGTCATCTTTCCATCAAGTTTATAGGCTACCTGACAAAGACGATCTTTTTCCAAATCATTCCCTGTTGTTTCTGTGTCTAGAAAAATTAATTTTTTCATCTGATTTTATTTTTTTAATCTTTTAATACTCTGTACTTTTTTCAAATAGTTCCTTTTTTTTGATATTTTCTTACCACTCTTTCCTTCTAGATCTAATCTGGCTTTTTTAGAAACTTCTCCGCCAGCTTTTGCTACCTTCTTATTTTCAACAAAACCCTGAGCATCTTTATTCTTTGCTATTTCAGTTGTGGCTGCTTCTCCCAACATCTAAAAAATCAACTCTAAATCATCCATATGGTCTCTTAAATTTTCTCTTTTTAAATTTTTGAATTTTTTATACTGACTTGGTGTCATCCCAAAAGTTGCCTTGGATATTTCTGCCGTCAAAATAGAATACTCTCTATCTTCTTTTATCCCTCTATTTTTCCATTCATCGGTTAGCGTTTCTCTAACAACAATTTCTCGCATTCTTTTATCAATCCAAGCTTCGTCATAACCTTTTGCTTTATATAATATTCTTGTCCTTTTTGTGGCTAACTCTGGGTCTTCTATTTCTTTTACCCTTTCATAACCAACCTTGGCTAACCACCTTTTAAAAGGTTCAGCTTTTGGAGATGAAATTGATTGAATTATACGGAAAATATTTTCAGTATTTGCACAATTAATTTTTTGCAAACCCCCTACTGTTTCAATAGAAAGGGGGGTGGCAATTTGCCCCCACCCCTTTGCTAATTCAGGATCTCTCCGTCGCATATCTTTAATATACCCATCTGGTTGAACAGAATCAGTTAAAGCTAAAATAACGTCAGTAATAACAAACCACCATTCGTTTTTATAAATAATTTTACGAATTTCTTTTTTTCGAAAAATCGCGATTTTTGTGGTTTCTTTTTTCATTTAATTATTAAATTTATTTTTTATATCTTTATTTTCAATATCCCGAAATATTATTTCTTCTATTATATATTTTATACTATCTCTTCCTCTTTTACTCAAATTATAATTATAACCTTGGGTATACAAATCAATATCCATAACAAAACCAATCTTCTTAAATTTTTCTAACTTGAATCTGATATAACCACTTTTTAATGTCGGAGTTATTATTGGTAAACTTAAATACTCTTTATTTTTATAAGAACTTTTTATTATTTCATTAACACTCTTTTCTGTGTTAAGTTTCAAACCTTGTTTATTTTCCGTGTTTTAATAATCAAATCCTAAGCATAAACTCAAAAGTATTATTATGTTTTGGTAGTTCATCTTTTTTTGTACTCTTATTAATATATAAATTCATAATTTCAATATAATCATTCTTTTTTTCAAACTCAGCATTAGAAACATAAGCCCAATATAATGTTTTGTTAGTCAAGACATCCACTAAATAAAAATTTCTTTGTGTACTATCTTGTTCTGAATTTATAGAAAAAGAATAGGAATAAACACAGGAATTCAAAACAGGTGAATAAAATATTCTATCCAACCTCAAACCATAATAAATTTCTGACATATATTCACTTTTTAATTTTTTTTCAATATCAAATTGGTAATTACTACAAATTACTTTTTTATCAAAAGATATTTTACCATTCGCGAAACTTATCCCAAAAAATAACAACCCAAGCAAAATTATCAAACTGATAATCTTTATATTTATTTTATTTTTCATATTTTTTAATTATTTTTTAATTTTGATATCTTAACTTTAAAGAGATAATCTCCAATAGGAATATTTACAGCTGGTTGAACTTCAGTAAATTCTATTTTGTTTATACCAGCAACACTTTTAATTTCTTTAGAAAATTTATCAATAAAAATATGTCCATCTTTGTTAGTTTCAACAAACAGTTCAATCACATCTGATGGATCAAGACCAGCTTCTTTTCTTAACCCTTGTAAATTTCTTAATAACTCTCTAAAATCTCCTTCTTCTTTTAATTCAGGAGTAATTATCAAATCTAAACCAACTTTTCCAGGAATAGTTGGATCAAATTCAACTTCCTTAACATTTAATTCATCCATAACTAAAGGTAATAATAAATCTTTTCCTTTCAAGAATTCCTTCTTTACCATCAACTTAGCTAAAGGTTGTCGTACTTTTATACCAACTTTGGAACGAGCTTCTAAACCAAAAGAAACCAGTACACGAACTTCCTCCATTTCTTTTAATAAATCTCTATTAATTTCTTTAGTCTTAGGGAAACTTTCTAAATGAACACTTTTGTTTTCATCTGAAAAATTATTTCCTGTAACTTTTTGCCAAATTTCTTCAGCAATAAACGGCATGAACGGAGCATAAATTTTTGCTAAATTTTCTAAAACATATTTAGTTGTATTAATTGCTCTATCCTTATCTTCTTGATTTTCACCTTTGAATCTACCTCTAGATCTTCTTAAATACCAAGTCGACAAATCATCTACAAAATCAGTAATCGGTCGAGTTGCTTTATCAATCTCATAGTTATCCATATTATTAGAAACATCTTTAGACAACTCATCTAGACGTGAAATAATCCATTGATCTAAAATGTCCTGACTATCTCTTGCTTCTAAATCTTTTAATTTTTCATCTTTATAAAGATTATAAAAAGATAAAACATTTTTAAACCTTAAAATATTTTTTTTCAAAACTTCATCCACTCCTTTATCTGTAAAATTTAAATCTTCAGCCTTCATTAAAGGAGAAGCTAATAAATAATACCTCACCGCATCAGCACCAAATTTATTAACCACTTCCATTGGGTCAGAAAAGTTTTGTTTTGATTTAGACATTTTTTGTCCATCCTCAGCCATAACCAATCCATTTACAATAACATTTTGATAAGCAGTTTTATCAAATAAAGCAACTGACAAAACTAACATTGAATAAAACCAACCTCGAGTTTGATCCAAACCTTCAGCAATAAAATTAGCTGGATAACCTATTCCCTTTTCTGGATCAAAAATATCTAAATTTTCAAATGGGTAATGCTTAGAAGCATAAGGCATAGAACCAGATTCATACCAACAATCAAAAACTTCTTTTATAATTTTCATTTTTCCTCCACAGGTACATTTAAATTCGACATCATCAATATAAGGACGGTGTAAATCTAATTCATAATTCCTATTATGAGGTACTGGTTGAAAATTTGATTCTCTAACTTCTGCATTATTAAATTTAAAGTTATCCATTTGAGTTACTTTCTTAATCAAATCTTCTTTTTTCAAACCGTTCATTCCTTCCGCCATAAGTGCACAAGGCATATCATGGGAAACAACCAAAATATTTTTATCAGAGTATTTTTCATCAGTATTGTACAAAAATTCAGCAACTCTTTTTCTAACATCATTTAAATTTTCACCTCCTTCTGGTGACTTTATAAATCTTTCTTCTAAAGAAGAAAAATATTCGTAATATTCTGAAACAAGTTTCCCTGAAAAATCTCCTGCATCCACTTCCCCAATTCTTTCTTCTTCGATAATTTTATCTATTCCTAATTCTTTAGCTAAAATTTCAGCAGTTTCTTTTGTTCTAAAATAAGGCGAAGCTATAATTAAATCAATTTTTTTATCTTTCAATCCCTGAGCTGACACTAAAACCTGCCCTCTTCCTTTCTCTGTTAAATGGTGTTCGTCGGAAGAATCTTTTGAACAGATACCCAAAACATTATTATCAGCTTCCCCATGACGAATAAGAAAATATGAATTTGTACTTTTTATTTCTTCTTTAACTTCATTGATTGAACCTATAACTTTTTTAGCTTCACAATCTTCACATTTCCAAACAGGTAAAGGAGCTCCCCAATAACGAGAACGAGAAATTGCCCAATCTCTAATACCATCTAACCATTTACCCATTCTTCCATCTCTAATATTTTCAGGCACCCATTTGATAGTTTGATTCTCTGAAACAATTTTATCTTTTATCTGAGTAGTTTTTAAAAACCAAGAAGAAGTCGCATAATTTAAAAGAGGAGTATCACACCTCCAACAATGTGGATAGGAATGCTCTATTTTTTCTTTTGAAAACAGCAGACCTTTTTTAGCTAGATATTTTATTATTTCAATATCAGTAGCTTGGTGATCATCTTTTTGCTTTACGTAAACTCCAACAAAATCTATAACTTCTTTTTTAAACTTCCCTTCCAAATCAACATGATGCACAATTGGAATACTTTCCTTCTGAGCTAGAGCTAAATCATCATCTCCAAAAGCCGGAGCTAAATGAACAACCCCTGTTCCCTCCTCCATGGTGACAAAATCAGCTCCATAAATTTTCCAAGCATTTTCTTTGTTTTCAATATCCTCATTTATATAATAATCAAAAACTGGTTTATATTTTTTACCCACTAATTCAACACCTTTAAATTCTTTATCTAATTTAAATTCTTTATCTTTAAAAACAAACTCCAGTCTAGATTTAGCTAAAATATATTTCTCATCTTCAAAAACAACAGTTACATAATCCTCTTCAGGATTAATAGCTAAAGCCATATTCCCGGGTAAAGTCCAAGGAGTAGTCGTCCAAGCTAACACAAATGTACCAAGTTCGTCTTCTAATTCAAATTTAGCAGTTAGAGACAAATCTTTAATGTCTTTGTAACCCTGATTAACTTCAAAATTTGAAAGAGTAGTTCCACAACGAGGACAATAATGCATTGACTTGAAACCTTCATAAATTAAACCTTTATTAAAAATTTCTTTAAAAGACCACCAAACAGATTCGGTGTAGGTTGTATCCATGGTTCGGTAAGAATCATCCATATTTACCCAGCGACCAAAACGAGGAACCACTTTCTCCCAATAATCTGCAAAACGAAGCACTTTTGAATTAGCCGATTCATTAAATTTTTCAATACCAAAATCTTCAATATCTTTTTTATTTTCTAGGCCTAATTCCTTTTCTATAATATTTTCTAAAGGCAAACCATGACAATCCCAACCCCATTTCCTGATAACTCTTTTCCCCTGCATAGTCTGATAACGAGGAATAGCATCTTTAATTGTTCCTGCTAAAATATGACCGAAATGAGGAGTACCTGTTGCAAAAGGTGGGCCATCATAGAATACAAAATTTCCATTGGGGGCCTCTTTTTCCTCAGATTTTTTAAAAGTATTTGATTTATTCCAAAATTCCAAAACTCGCTCCTCATTTAGGGCTATTTCCGATTTTTGAACAGATTCGTTGTTATCATTATTTTCTTTAGTCATAATCAAAATATTAGCATAAAATGCTTATTCTTTCTAATATAAATTGACTTTTACGAAATTAAGTGGTATATAAAAAGTAGTAAGTTTTTTGAAAATTAAATAATGAACATAAAAACACTTTACAGCCCTTCTACATCAAAACTACGAAGAGCAAGGAGGAAAAAATGAATTATTTACCATGGTCAGAAAAAAAGCCTGATTATCAGTACCAAAACCTTCTTAGGGAGATTTTGAACAAAGGAATTTTAGAGACAAAAACACGTCTCGTAAACAAAAAAGATGAACAAGTCGGTGCTTTATCTTTGTTCGGATCAACTTCAATGAAGTTCAAATTGAACAACGGCTTCCCGATGATTACAGAAAGAGATGTTTCTTCTTTTTGGGGAGGACCCATTGGAGAACTGTTTGGCTTCGTTAACGGAGCAAGAACACAGAAACAATTGGAAGAATTTGGTTGTCGTTGGTGGAAGTTATGGGTAACAGAAAGAAAATGTTCCAAGAGAGGACTTGAAACCGGCGACCTAGGTCCTGGTTCCTACGGACCTGCTTTCCACGATTTTCCAACAACAGATGGTAAAACCTTTAATCAATTTGAACATCTGGTTCAACAGATAAAGGAATTCCCTGGATTAAGAACCCACATCATCACACCCTTCATCCCACAATATCTTATCCGTGGAAAAGGCAAACAACAAAAAGTAGTGGTGGTTCCATGCCACGGTCTTATCGTGGTAAGAATAATCAACAAAAAATTGTTCCTTACCATGGTACAGAGATCTGGAGATGTTCCCATTGGAGTTCCTTCTAACATGATTCAGTACGCTGCCTTAACGCTAGCACTGGCTCAAATAACCGGCTTTGAAGCCTGTGAATACATCCATACAATCTTGGATGCTCATATTTACCTTGACCAGATTCCCTTAGCCAGAAAACTGATTGAAAGAAAACCCTGCCGTTTTCCATCTGTATATATTAACCCCACAGTAAAAGATATATTTTCCTTCAGAAAAGAACACTTTTCATTGTCCGAATACAAACCCCATCCAGCAATGAAAAAAATCCCAGTAGCAGTGTAAAGGAGAGAGTTGTAATGAAATTATCGATAATAGTTGCAATGACAAAAAAAGGAGTTATTGGCCTAGAAGGAACTCTTCCTTGGCACCTACCGGAAGATATGAGATTATTTGCAACTTTAACAAAAGGTCATCCTGTTATCATGGGCCGAAAAACCCAAAACTCGATTGGCCCCCCTCTTAAAGGGAGGTTAAATATCGTTATTTCATCGAAGATAAACAAGATCCAAGGATGTACAGTCGTTCATTCCTTTGGTCAAGCCATAAAAGTTGCCGAAAGAACAAAAACTGCGGAATGTTTTGTTATAGGGGGTGCACAAATCTATACATTAGCTTTTCCCCTCGCAGATAAAATGTACATTTCACAAGTCCGCCACAATTACAAAGGAGACACCTACTTTCCTAAATGTGGGAACAAAAAACAGTGGGTAATAAATTCAATACAAAGAAAAAAAACTTTTGATTTTATCATTCGCGAAAAAGTATAGGAGGAAAGTTCTATGAAGAACAAAATACTTAATTTAAACCATACCAGAACTAAAAAGCAAACTAATCTAATGGAAGAGATTAAAAAAGACATGGTCTGCCCTTTTTGCTGGGAAAATCTAGAGAAATACCACTCTGAACCTATTATCAAAAAAGGACTTTGGTGGTTGATCACAAAAAATGCTTTTCCATACAAAGGAACACTTAATCATTTTTTACTCATCTACAGGTACCATGTTGCTGAAATTTCTATGATTACTCCCCAAGCCAGCACAGAACTGTTAGAATTTTTGTCGTGGTTAGAAAAAAAATACGACATAAAAGGCGGAAGTGTTTTTATGAGATTTGGAGAAACCCAATTAACTGGTTCCAGTGTGGAACATTTACACTTGCAACTAGTTCAGGGTAACTCAAAAAAAAGTAGTGAAGCGAAAGCTTTACGAGTTAAACTCGGCTACTTTAAGTAAGTTAAACCCCATAGATCGCTCAGCGATCTATGGGGTTTTGTTATTAAATATCGACCTTGATTAGGTCAATACCTTTACTTTTTAAAATGTATTCACCATCTAAGAGAGAATAACCCTTTCTGAAAAAAACCTGTTTAATTCCAGAACGAGCTACTAACTTAGCACAAGATGGACAAGGAAAATCAGTAATGAAGAGTTTGCACCCCTCCAATGAAATACCTCTACGGGCCGCTTCAGCGATTAGAACTGCTTCAGCATGATCAGCAGTAGAAAGTTCAAAATTAAGGCCTTTCTTAAAAATAGACCGAGGGTCACCAAAAGCATAAGGCATCTGAGGATCTGGTACATGGGTATTATGGGCCACCATGATTACAACACCATCTTTCAAAAGGATACCTCCAACACATCTCCACCAATCTCCACTCTTTTGACCTTCACTAATAGCAGATTTCATGATTGATCTTTCAAATTCACCAACTGAAATCGTCTGACCTGCAGAAACCTCCTTTTTTTCTTCAACATTATTTTTATGCCAGCGAAGAAAAATTGATTGGTATTCAATTTTTTTTCCCGATAAATACTTGTCAACAAAAACTCTAGAAATATCTTCATCAGGAAGAACAAAGGTTCTGGCAAAGTTGTTAAAATACTTCCTCCGTTTAGGTGATAAAACAAAAACTTTCTCGAAAATACCAAGAGCAAAGATAGCATCTTTCATGTGATCAGAATCGACAGCACGAAGAGAATCTTTTCTGGCAATATAATCAAAGCCCAAATCTCTGGCAACCTCTTGATCTAGTAAACACAGAATACCTCCACGACAGCTTTCAAACAATTTTAGATATCCTTTGTGTAAGACAGGAACATAGGCTATTAACATCTTTTTCATCAAGCACCTCCTTTCTACGCAGTCATTTCATGCAATAGTTCATTAATTTTCTCTGAAAGTTTCTCAGCAAAATCTTGAACACCTTGGGTAAAGATCTTACGAACTTTAGCTGAGGTGCTAGTGGTAGCCTGCGGGGGCAATAATTGAATTTCTCCGCAGATCTTTTCCATTTCCTTAATTCTTTTTTCAGAATGTTTTGTTGTCTCTGAAATAATCAATACATCTGGATGAACAGTTCTTATTAAATACATACTCGGTTGTCCCAAACTTTTGGGAACAATGATGTCAACAGATCTAAGATGAGCCAACATTTTAAACCGTTCTTGCTCTGGTACCACCGGTCGATTTGGACCCTTCCTTTTCTTCACTTTATCATCGTTATCTACACCAACAATGAGAACATCCCCGAATTTCTTCGCTTCTCTCAAATACTGTGCATGTCCAATGTGAAGTAAATCAAAAGAACCAGAAGTTAGAACAATTCTCAACCCTTCCTTTTTAAAATTCTCCACCATCACAGACAATTCATCATAATCACCAACAAAACGACTAAAAAAATTAGCACCGTTTTCAAAAATTTCCTTATTTTTCAACATTTTAAGCCTCCTTGTCATTTTAAATTATTTATTTTTCAAACAACAATCTAAACCTAGGTATACCTGAAATTAAACTAAATTTCAAGCAAAATAAAAAAGCGTCGACCTTAAGGTCGACGCTTTTTTATTTTTAATTATTTAACTTCTACTCCCATACTTCGAGCAGTTCCTTCAATAATCTTCATGGCTTGCTCTACATCGTTAGCATTTAAATCCACCATCTTTGTCTCAGCAATTTCTTTAATCTGAGTCTTGGTGATAGAACCAGCTTTTTTAATAAGATTCTTACCGGAACCCTTCTTCTGTCCAATGGCTTTCAAAATTAAACGAGAAGCTGGAGGTGTCTTAGTAACAAAACTAAAACTCCTATCTTCATAGACAGAAATAACAACAGGAATAATATCCCCCATCATTTCTCTAGTCTTTTCATTAAACTGATTAACAAATTCACCAATATTAACACCGGCTTGTCCTAAAGCTGGTCCTAAAGGTGGTGCAGCATTTGCCTTTCCTCCTTCGATCTGTAATTTTATCTTTTTTGTTACTTCTTTCATATTTTTCTTATTATTCTCTAATCCCGCCTCATCGGCGGATTAGAAAAATATAGTCGCCTTGAGCTCCTTATTTTTCTAAATTTTCTTAACTTGTAATGGATCAAGCTCTACAGGTGTCTCGCGACCAAACATTGACACCATCACCTTGATTTTCCCCCTTTCCTCATCGACTTCACTTACTTTACCTTCTGTATCTTTAAAAGGTCCGTCGATTACAATAATAATATCCCCTAATTGTATATCTATTGAGTGTTTAGTCAAATCAGAACTTATTCTCCTTCTTAACTCTTTCATTTCTTCTTCATCAACCGGTACTGGATTAATTCCAGCTCCCACAAAACCTGTAATACGAGGAGTGTTTCTAACCACATACCAAGAATCATCGGTTACAATCATATCTACTAGTACATAACCAGGATAAATTTTTTCTTCAATCTCAACTCTCTTGCCATTTTTTATCTTAATCTTTTTTTCCATAGGAACAATCACATCAAAAATCTTATCTTCCATACCAAAAGAACCAATCCTTTGTTTAAGATTTCTAACTACGGCATTCTCATAACCCACATAAGTGTGAACAGCATACCAATTCCTTTTTGCATTTTCTTCTTGTTTTGACATATTTTTATTTTAAAATTAATTCATCTAAACCAAGTGAAAAAATAAAATCAAAAAATCCTAAGAAAAAAGCAGTTAATAAAGAAACTACTACTACAACTATAGTAAACCAAATAGACTGTTTCTTGGTTGGCCAAGACACATGTTTGAGTTCACTTCTTGTATCCTTTATATAATTTATAAATCTATTCATAATACTCTTATATTAACTAATTTTCTCTAATTAAAAAAGCCCGTTGGGGCTTTTTCATCTAAAATAATATTATCCTCTAAACTCCAAAAAGTCAAGGCTTATATTCTCACAATACTATTTTATTTCATAGGTTAAATTAACATTAACCTTAATTTCATTTTCTCCAACAGATACTACTACAGCACTACCCATACTACTTTCATTTACAGCATAGGCCTTGTCTTTAGAATACACAGGATAATTATTGCCATCATTAGATGAATAAGAAATCATTCTTACCAAATCAATTCCTAAATCTTTAGCTAACTGATTAGCTTTGTCCTTTGCATCTTCAATAGCATCTTGTCTTGCCTGTCTCTTCAACTCATCCTTATTATCAATATCAAAAGTTAAACCACTAATATTAGTCACTTCTAAAGCACCTATCCCTGACAAAATCTCTCCAGCTTTATCAATATCTTCAAGTTTAACAACAACATTCTGACTTACTTCATAACCAACAAGAACTCTTTCCTTATTAACAAGAGAAGAGTTCAAACTATAGTAAGTATCACTCAAATTTTTCCATTCATAACGAGGATAAATATTATAACCATTTGTCTTTATATTCTTCTTATCAACACCAGTCCCTTCTAAGTAACTCATCACACTCGCCATAACACCATTCACATTTTGTTGAGCTTCTTTTACTGTAAGTTGTTCATCTGTAACTGAAAAACTAAAATTTGCAATATCAGGAACAGCTGAAACTTCCCCTTCACCTTGAACATTAATAGTAGTCTGCGGATAAATATCTTGACCAACAAAACTATTTTCTTTTAAAGTTCCATACGTTTTTACTAAAAAGAAAAGAGATAAAATTCCCAAAAAAAGAGCTAACAATTTTGCAATAGAACCATGGTGGCATAAATCACAAACACTATTTATATTTTCTTGTTCCATGTTGTTTAATAATTTGGGTTAATTAATTTCTAATGAACAACTTGATTCCAACCCAAGCACCGCAAATTGCAACAGTATATTTAGCTACATTATACACTCCGTTTGATATATTACCATAATAAGGATAAGCTATATAAACAATAACGATAGAAGATAAAAGAATTAAACCAAGTAACCTGTTTTTCATATTTATATTGTTAAATAAAATTTAGCTTTATAGCTTTTAATATAAATTTACTAATTAATAGTGTTTCTTATACAACAAAGTTAGCCAATAATTATCTTTGCCAACCAACTAACTATAAAAATACCTACACTATTAAGTGTAAAAGATAATATTAAAAAACGCTTTTTACTCATCTTAGATATCCCTAACATAGCTACACCTACTTCATCTGGTAAGGGTGAAGCAATAACGATAGCACCAAAAAAAGGAAGAAAAAACCTAAAAATTTTATGTTTAAAAATAACAGAAAACCTAAGTCCTTGAGGAGACTTCAAAAGATTATCAAAACCTTTTGAGACCTTACCTCTAACAAATGTAAAAATTATTAAATCCCCAATCATTGCACCTAAACCACCTAAAATAGCGAGAACTAAAAGAGGAGTAGTTTGTGCAAAACTACCAAGCAAAGCGATAGCGGGAGCAGTGGTAAAAATCGAAGTAAAAAATAGACCAGCAAAAATTATACCCAACCACAATAGACCATCTAAAGAAAAAATAAACTCATAAATGAGTCCAGACCTAATAAGAAACACAGCTACACTAATACTAAATATCGTAAATAAAAAATCTCTCAAAAGTTTTTTCTTAGGGTTCTTCATATTAACTACTTCATTATACATTACTCTTAGACACTAATTAAAGTATTCTTCTTGATAACTTTGACTATAATTTACAAACCTAGACATTACAAAAAATAAATCAGACAACCGATTTAAATAGGATTTTATCTCCTTACCATTCTCTAATTTTTCTTTTTTATCTAAAGCTACGAACCGTCTTTCTGTTTTCCTAATCAAAGTCCTTTCATAATTTAAGAAAACAACTAACTCGCTTCCCCCAACTTTTAAAAACTTGTTAAGAGGTTTTAATTTATCCTCTAATAAATCTATTGATATCTCAACCTCCCTGATGCTTAGATCTAAATCTTTTATCTCCTTACCTGCCACAGATGACTGAATTAAAAATAATTTATTTTGAATGTTATCTAAAATATCAAAAGAAGAAATATCTAAATCTTTGCTTACAAAGCTATTTATTTTATTTTTACAAATAGCCAAAAAAGCTCCAACTTCGTCAAGTGATCCTAAAACTTCCAATACTAAATCGTCCTTATCAATTAAATCACCGTTAAAATTTTCTGTCTGGCCATTATCTCCCTTTTTTGTATAAAGCATAGACTTTCATTATAGCAAAAAAACACTCCTGATATTATCAGAAGTGTTTTTTTTGCTTGGGTGCCTAGAGAGAATTGGGGTCAAGTTTCTAAATATTTTATTCATACTTCGCACTCCAAAATATTAAGAACTTTCTCCCCGGACTCAGCCCACAACTTCTCCGTTACACTACGAAGTTGATTTCATAGCTTCCGTCTTTCAATTCTCCCTGATCACTCCAAAAATACAGTCACCAAATGCTTCTCATTTGTTTCCTTATTTTTGGGTGCCTAGAGAGAATTGGGGTCAAGTTTCTAAATATTTTATTCATACTTCG
>CAYLHD010000003.1:23243-39134 GCA_964383545.1 uncultured Candidatus Saccharibacteria bacterium
AGTCACCAAATGCTTCTCATTTGTTTCCTTATTTTTGGGTGCCTAGAGAGAATTGAACTCTCGTCGCCGCCTCCACAGGGCGGAGCTTTACCACTAAGCTATAGGCACCATAATTTTATCCTGTTCATCTTTATAATAATGTACAAGATGATGGCAATTATGACATAACCAAACTAAATTTTCCACTTTATTATTCTTTCTGTTTCGGTCTTTATGATGTACTGCCATAACACGAACATCTTTAGTTTTGCATAAAAAAAAAATCTTGGGAACCTTGTTTCTAGTTAAAACACTTCTATAAGAATATCTTCCACCTGTCCAATTAGCATGCTTAGAACCTACAAATTCTTGATTTCTCCATTTAGTTTGACAAGATTTGCTACAAAAAAATTTACCGCTTTTTGATCTTCCTAAACTAATCTTGCTTTTATAAGACAGTTTTCCACATAAAAAACATTCTACTTCTTTCCCTTTTCTTAAACCCAATTTATGACATTCTGGAGAACAATATTTACCAAAACCTCTTGCAACGATAGAAGGTTTTGTCTTAAATTCCTTTTTACAAACTTGACACTTTTTAATTAAAGGCATTAACCTAATTATAGGTTAAATAAAACTTTTAATAAACACTCCAGACTGTGGATAAAAACCACAAACAAAAGAGTAAACCACTGAAAAATTTCCTGCGCACTTTCACCACACTCGAGTGCCCAGAGTGGGATTTGGTCACAAGTTACTAAGTAAAATTATTCGTTCGCGAGTCTGCCTACCGGCAGGCAGGTTCACTCTAATTTTACTAAGTACTTTCGACCCCGGCTCGCTGTCGTGCTTGCTTCGCTCCGCGCAACATGCTCCGCCTTTCAAATCCCAACAAAAGCAAAACTCTTTGCTTTTTCTCTGGTCACCAACTCCACTTTGTTCCGTTTGTGCCCAGAGTGGGATTTGGTCACAAGTTACTAAGTAAAATTATTCGTTCGCGAGTCTGCCTACCGGCAGGCAGGTTCACTCTAATTTTACTAAGTACTTTCGACCCCGGCTCGCTGTCGTGCTTGCTTCGCTCCGCGCAACATGCTCCGCCTTTCAAATCCCAACAAAAGCAAAACTCTTTGCTTTTTCTCTGGTCACCAACTCCACTTTGTTCCGTTTGTGCCCAGAGTGGGATTTGAACCCACATGCTCTAGGAGCCACGGCCCTCAACCGTGCGTGTATACCAATTCCACCACCTGGGCATAATTGTAAAAATATTATATTCTATTTTTTCCTTAATTAAAAGAGCCGAATCTGCTAAAAACAGATTCGGCTCTTTATCTTTTAAATCTTTATTTATTTCTTTTCCTCTTTAACCTCTTCAGCTAAAATTTCTTTCTCTACTTCTTCAACCTTTTCTTCAACTTCTTCCTGTTTATCCTCAGCTTTAGCTAACTTTTCAGCTTCTTGTTTTTCTTCCTCTGCAACTTTTTCTTCCTCTTTTTTAATTCGATCAGCCTTGTCAGCAATATCACTACCAGTTGATATATCCATCATCTTCATTTTTCTCATTTGTCGACGAATCTCTCTAGCTACTTTTTCACGAATAAAGTAAAGTTTAGACCTTCTCACCTGAGATCTCTTAATTATTTCAATCTTATCGATAGCTGGTGAAAATAAAGGAAAAATTCTTTCAACTCCCACTCCACTAGCTACTTTTCTAACAGTAAAAGTCCCTCCTGGTTCGTTACCATGTTTTCTAGCTAATACTAAACCTTCAAAAGCCTGCAATCTAGTTTTATCTTTTTCTTGAATTTTAACCCAAACACGCACAGTATCACCAGCTCTTATTCCAAGCTTTTTTCTTTCCTCTGTATTAACCGGTGAAATATCAATTGTTTCTAATTTCATGAGCCAAACTTTATCACAAATTGTTAAATTTCGCAATCTAAAGTCAAAAATTCTCCTTTAAAACCACATCTTCTAAAAAAGCAACGAAGAAGTTCTTTTTGAAGGGTTTAAATGTTTATCTCCCTACTAAAAAGAACTTCTTTGTTGCTTTTTTAAACAAAAATTTAAAGCAACTCTAAGGCTTTTTGGAAATCATCAGATAATTGTGCTTTTACTTCTATTTCATTACCTTTTGGTAAAACAAACGAAACTGAAAAAGCATGTAGAGCCACTCGTTCAAAACCTAGTGCAAAATCTCTTTTAGGAGCATATAGCTTATCACCAACAACAGGATGGTTAACAGCCTTCATATGAACCCTAATTTGATGAGTCCTACCTGTTTTTAAATTAATCTCCAAAAAAGAAAAATCTTTATTCTTTTTTAAGACCTTGTATTCTGTTATAGCTTCTCTTAATTTTCCTCTAGTCCCTCTTTGAGCAGACCATAATCTAAAATCCTTTCTACTTCTTCCGATGGGACGATTAATCTCCCCTTCCTCTTCTTTCATCTCTCCCCAAACAAATGAGTTATAAATCTTTTTAATCTTTCTACTTTTAAATTGTTCCTTTAAAAATAGAAAAGATTTCTGGTTCTTAGCAATAATTAAAACACCGCTAGTTTCTCTATCTAAACGATGAACTATCCCTGGTCTCTTTATTTCTGTACCTTCTTTTAAAACTAAGGGCTCACCCACATCTTCCAATTTAGGATAATTTTTTAAAATCCAATCACATAGATTTGGTTCTTCAGTTTTTCCATCAGCGTGCACCACTAAACCAACTGGTTTATTAATAACCAAAACATCTTCATCTTCAAATAATATTTTTACTTTATTTAAAATCATTTAATTTACTTCTTGTTAAAGGTCCAACAAAACCAGAAGCAGGTACTATATCATAATTTTTTTGGAAAGACTTAACTGCCGACAAAGTACAATTACCAAAACTACCTGATGTAGGACATTGATTTAAACTTAAACCTGTTGGTGGATAAAAACCTTTACTAGCTAAAAGAAACTGTAAAGCAATAACATCCCTATTATTATTTAAACCTTTTTTCAAATCATTTTCCCAACCATGAGACAAAGATACAATCTCTCTTTTGGGTTCCTTATCAAAAAAATCTAAAACACCTAAATAAGTTTGCACTGCCATTTTCTTCAGAACAGCTTCTCTTGTATTAGAATTAGTAAACTGTGGTTCATAAACATAACCATATTCAATCAACATACCAGCAGCATCAAGAGTATTAAAAGCCCCTGGAGCGATAAAGTCTTGTGATTCTTTTATCCCGTCCTCACTTTTTTCCATAGGAAGATCACTATATGAGAAAAATTTACCTAGAGATGCTGAGATCGATTCAGCTACAGAACGACTTACTTTCGAATTTGAATATTGTTTATCTGGAACATAAACAGTTAAACCAGAATACTTACCAACACTCCAACTTTTTCTTCCTCTGTAATCATTAAAATGAATATGAATAACTATATCTATTCCAGCATCATTGGACCATTTGTTTATACCATACAAACGGTTAGCAATATCAGATAAAGCTTTACTACCCAGTAAATAATTTACATGAGCATCAACTAAACCAACTTCTGATAATGACCTCATAATCTCTTTGTGTCTCTCCTGAAATTCAAAAATTTCTTCTTCGTGATCATCTAAATAATCCAAATAACCAGCGTCATAACCTTCTTCATCCCTTATCAAAAAAACTTGAAAATCCTTTTCTTGTCTTAAATATAAAGTAAGATACTTAGCCAACTCTAAATTTAATTCCGCTTCTTTTACACCTTTATACTGAGTTCCCCAATATTCATTATCATGACCAGGAACAACTAAAATTTTTACGGTATCTTTAGACTTAAGTTGTTCTGTAGTTAAGCTATCAATAAAGAAAACCCCTGATAACATTTTATAGGGATCAACATTAGTATATTTTATAGAACAAGAAACTAAAACAATTAAAAGTCCAAAAATAAACAAAAACTTCTTTAACATACTCATTTATTATACATTATTTATTGATTTATGTTGATATTACTGGTATAAATAAGTAGATTTTAATAACTTGTCCCCGTAGTTCAATGGATAGAACGAGAGACTTCTAATCTCTAGATGTAGGTCCGATTCCTACCGGGGGCACAAACAGATTGATTTTATAGATATTTTTATATATCATAGTTAAATACAAAAGGGGCGATTAGCTCAGTTGGTAGAGCAGTTCGTTTACACCGAAAAGGTCGGGGGTTCAAATCCCTCATCGCCCACCATATAAAATCTTAACCGCCTTTTGGTGGTTTTTGATTTTAATGGTGGGCGATGAGCAAGCAAATTTCTTTGCTTGCGTAGGGATTTGAACGGCGGAATATGTTGCGAACTTGTGAGCAACTATGAGCCGTGTCCCGCGGCACTTGATAAAATTTGAGCTTGCGAAAAATTTTATCTTAGTGACCGTCAGGACAAACCTCATCGCCTACACAATTAAAAAACAGTAGCTATTTAGCTACTGTTTTTTAATTGCTATATGGACAATGAGGGATTTGAAACGAAGAAGTAAATTTTCTGCAGCAAAGCGGAAGAAAATACGACTGAGCGAGGTCACGAGTTCTTAGTGAAGACAAGTCTAATAAGACGAAGTCTGAACTTAGAACTGGGGACCAAATCCCATACTTACAATCATACAAAAAAAGCGGAAGAAAAAGTCTAGGAGACTTTTTCTGAGCTGGGGTCGAAAGTACTTAGTAAAAATTTGAGTGAATTTATGAACGAAAAATTTTACTTAGTAACTCGTGACCAAATCCCTACCAACAAAATATTTGCGACCAAATCCCTTTTATTTTTTAATTACTATAACAAGTCTGATAAGACGAAGTTTGAACTTAGAACTGGGGACCAAATCCTTCATTACTACCAAAATATAATTAAAACAAGAACAGCCACAATACCTAAAAGAATCCAATTGAAATATTTAAAAGCATTTCTCGCCATTTGTTTACCAAACAACTTAACTATATAACCAACTACAAAAAATCTCATTCCCCTTCCGATTGTAGAAGCTATAATAAACACTCCAAGATTTATTTTAAAGAAACCAGCAGAAATAGTAAAAACCTTAAATGGAATAGGAGTAAAAGCTGAAATAAAAATTGTCCAAAAAGCGTTATTAGAAAACATTTCAGAAACAACTATCATTTGACTCTGTAAATGATAGGTATTTATAATAAATTGACCAATTAAATCAAAAAAAACAAAACCAATTAAGTAACCAAGTAAACCACCGAACACAGACGCAATAGTCGTCAAAGACGCATAATAAACCCAACGAGTACCATTATTAATTAAAATTGCCAACAAAAAAACATCGGGTGGAATTATAAAAAAAGAAGACTCTGTAAACGAAAAAATAAACAACCAAATTTTAGCTGAACGGCTGTGAGCACGATTAGTTATCCAATCTTCAATCTGCTCTTTTGTTTTTTGTAAAAGTTTAGGAATCATTTAATTGTTTTTTGTCCAAATAGCTTTTTAAAATTAAAGCTGCTGCCGATGCATCTATTTTATCATTTTTCCCTTGAATTCTCTCTGCCTCAGCGCTAGTTAAGAATTCTGGCTCTAAATAAACTATTAAATCATTTTTTTCTAAATCTTTTTTAAACTTCAAAACATCTTTCATTATATTATTAGGTTGACCAGAAAAATCAAAAGAATCCCCCATAACAATTACATCAACTTTTTCTTCATCACAAATTTTTAAAACACTTTCCAAAAGTTGTTTATTATTATTCAAAATAGTTTTAGCAAAAGCTAAACTACCACTATCATCAGAAACAGCTATTCCAACATTTTTTTCTCCATAATCAATTCCTAAATATTTCATATTAAAACAAATTTGAGTGATTTTTAATATTAACTAAAAGTAAAATTAATTTATCTTTTTTAAGTTGATAAACTAATAATAAATCACTTTTAATATGACACTCCCGATAAATTGACATTTTACCAGTTAAAGAATGGTCCTGATATTTTATGTCAAGTTTTTTACATAAGGCTATTCTATCAATAAGATTGTTAATTTCAGAAAAATTAAAATTTTTATATCTTCCGGATTTAATTATTTTTTTGAGGGATTTTATATATTTTTTAGAATAATAAATCTTATACATATAATTTATTTTAGGTCAGAGAAGATATCATCGTGCATTTCTTTGGCAGAGGAATATCCCTTCCCATATTTCAAAGCCCACTCTGCTTCTTTAATAAGTTCATCTTCAAATTCCGGAGTAAATCCATTTTCAGTTAAACCTTTAATTGGTAAAGATTTAGTTTTACGAGCCTGAGCAAGAAATAGCTTGATAGCCGTGGACAAAGTCATCCCCATTTTATCAAAGACCTTCTTAGCCCCATCTTTGTCTTTTTTGTCTATTCTAATTTGTAAAGTTGTTGAAGTCATGGTATTTACTTAAGTTAATTTATATATCTTTATGATACCATTTGTAATGACATTGTCAATACATAATTTTTCACTAAAAACCAGTGACTTAAGAGTAAAATAATAAAAGAATCCCTAAATATTTCATATTTTTTCTAAAATTAACTTTACAGATACAACTCCATTGTCTAGACTTTCACCTAATTTCTTTGCTATTGTTAATTTACCACACCCAGACAAACCTCTTAAGATAATTAACTTCATATTAAAAAATCAATAAATTAGGAGCAAATAATAAAATAATTCCTAAAATTAACATTAAAACTCCACCAATCAAAGATGATAAATTGGAATATTTTTGTCCCACTGCATAAAATTTACTAAAACCATATAAAGCTAAACCAAAAATCAAAAAATCATCTATCATATAAGAGAAAGTATAAAGAAGAATATAAAGCTGTTCGGTAACCGCACTCATATCATTTAACTCTAAAATTTTAGTAAAAGCCTGTGGAATTCCAATAGAACAAGCAAACTCAATAACATTCACAGATAAAGCCACTCCAATTATACCCAAAGCTGTCAAAATAGTCATAGGACTATTAATCAAATTTCTTATTTTTGATTCTGTCTTTGATTGCTTTTTTACATCAGTATCACAAACCAATTGACCACGATTTTTCCAATATCGATAAAGAAAATAAATACCTGCTCCTACAGCCAACAAACCAATTAAAGGTGTAATAACATCATCTAAACCAATAAAATCCCAAGTTTTAAACCAAAAATTTAAAATTAACCAATACATAACAGATTCTGCCAAGATAAATAACCCAGCTACCTGAAACATCTTTTTCTTATCTTTAACCTGCCACAAAATTAACAAAAAAGTCATCAGTACCCACATAGCACAAGGATTAAATCCATCAACCAAACCTAAAATAGCAGAAAGTGAAAATAAAGAAAAATCTTTAGAATCTATAGTTCCAAAAAAAGGTACATTAAAATCAAAATTTTTCTTGGAATCTATTATGACCCCGGTTTTTGATTGTTCAATAAAATTAATTATATCTTGCCCAGTTGTCTCAAATGATCCAAAACCTTGGAAAACAAATTCCCCAACAACAGTAGTTGGCGTTACTTTCGGTAAATTGTATTTGTCAGTTACTAAATCAAATTGTTGTCTATTCCCTGCTTCACCTATATCAACAATAATTAAATTAAAATCATCTCTCTGAGTAATTAAATATTCAAAAAAAGTCACTTCTTTAGCACAAAAACCGCACCCATCCCTTTCAAAAAGATAAATATCTACCTTTTCTTCACTAGTAGAATTGTTAACAGGTTCGGAAACAATTTCATTCTCAGCACTAGAAATAAAAGGGAAAATAAATAGAATTCCAAGGGTTAAAATAAATAATTTTTTTCTTAATCGGTTAAACATAACTTTATTATAATATCACTATTGTGTTAAATAATAAACTTGTTACTATTATAGATAGTAATTAACAATTAAAAACCTAAATAAAAACATGGAATTTTTAACATCAAATCTACAAACAACCAGCAACATACCAGCTTGGGTGCTTATCGTTGTGATGATCTGGGTACTACCTTGGAAAGGTTACTCTCTTTGGCTCGCAGCTCATAACTCACAAAAAAAATGGTTTATTATTTTATTAGTTTTCAATACTTTGGCTATCTTAGATATTATCTATATCTTTTTTGTTAATAAAAAGAAAAAATAAAATATCTTAAATCGAATAAAAAATAAAATCGGCTATATAAAAGCCGATTTTTTTATAACCCAAAAAAATGATAGAAGTTGTTGGTAAAACAGCTCAATATAACTAAATAACATCTACTTTTGGCAAAGGGACAATGAATTTAGTTTCATTTTCTTTTACTAATTTAATTTCTCTTTTTCTAAAATTATCAACAAAACTATAGGGCAAAGTTAACAAATAGTCTGGTTTTACTTTATGCATTTCATCTTCTGTTTTAATTGGAATATCTGAATCAATTATATATTTCCCTATTTTAAATGGATTAGCGTCAGCAGCAGCATCTATATCTTTTTTCCCTATTCCACAATACTGAAGAATAGTATTACCTTTAGTAGAAGCTCCATAAATCCAAATACTTTTACCCTTTGATTTAATTTTTTTAATTAAAGACAATAAATCACGACGAGTCTTTTCTATCCTTTGCATAAACTTCTTATAGGTCACTAAACTATAAATTTTTACTTGTTTTTCACCTACTAATGCTTTTTTAAGTCGCTTAGTTTGTTTATATTTCAAACATTCTTTTTTCTTTATAAATAACCTAAAACTACCTCCATATACATCGTTTAAAATAACATCGAAAATTTCCAAACCAGCCTGTTCCATAATCCAATGCATACTATCTATAGAATAGTAACCAACATGTTCATGGACAATATTATCATACATATTTGTACGTATCATTGCTGGTAAATAAACCATCTGAATTACCCAAATCCCATCATCAGCTAAACAGTTCTTAACTTCTTGAGAAAATTTAATTGGATCATACAAATGATAAAACATAGCAATACTAAAAATTAGTTTAGCTTTTTTATCGGTTACAGACTTATAAGTCTTTTCACTAAAATAATCAGTAACTATTTTAAACCTTTTTAAATTAAAAATTGGTTTTATATTTTGAGCTGGATCAATACATAATAAATCACATTTGGAATCTTTTAAATAAGATAGTAAAGTTCCATCATTTCCACCAATATCTAAAACTAAGTCTCCTTTCTCAGGAGTAATATATTTCAAAGCACTATCTAAGACATCCTTCAATATCAAAGGCATAGAAGAATTTGTAGAACTAGTAAAAGGATATTGTTCATACATTTCAGACATATCAAAAGAGTGACTAAGCTGTAAAACACCACAACTTTTACTTGTTTTCTTACAAAGAACCAAACCAAGTGGTTGTTTTTTTAATTTTTTACGATAAGAAAGATTGTCAGGAAAAACCGATGATAGGTATTGTTTACCAAGATCAACACAAGGAGTAATAATCGGATTACCACAAAAACGACATTTAGTTATTTTAGACATTTTGAAAATTTATTTTTTGTTACTTATAAAATTAAAAACTTCTTGAGCTTCGGGTAGCTGAGGATCATCATTTTGAATTTCTTGAACATCTAAAGGACCTTTAAAATCTACATCAATTCCTAGATGGTTAGCAATATCTATTAACTTAACAGAATTACAAGCACCCACTTCCAATATTCCACTACGATCTAAATTAGAAGTTATATAATCAGTTACAAAGTTAAGACTTGAGAAACTATATCTACTTTCTTTATCAACATAAACCTTCTCGCCTTTGATTATATCAATCAAAACTCCTTTTTCTAAACTATCATCAAACATTGCAGTCAAACGAATAATAAGATTATTATCACAGTTACATATATTTTCTGCTGCAAGTTTATGTCTTCCATAAACCGTATCCAATTGACATCTAGCAGAAACAGTACTTATCTGAACAAATTTATCGAAACTACAACCATAAAAAATATCAGCTGTTTTTTTAACAGTTTCTTTAAAATCTTCTTCAGGATTATTCTTGGCTCGGAATCTAGAAGCAGGCATAGCCACATTTATGACAATATTATAAAATTTTCCGATACTTTCAGAATAATTTTCACGGTTAATAGACACAACACTATAACCTTTTTTGGTTAGTGAAGTGTTTAATTTCCTACCCACAAAACCGTTTGCGCCAAAAAGACCTATTGTAATCATTTTTTATTTTAAATATCTTCTCGAATAATAGGTTTATCACAGTCATCCCAAGCTTTAGTTAACATTGCCATCACTGTCATATTAGTAATTGCATATATCGTATGGGTAACACCTTTAGGGGTTCTAACACAAGAACCCTTACTCATATGCATTACTATTTTTTCATTCGTTTCTGGATCTTTGGTAACAAACACTCCAGAACCTTCAGTAACTAAAGAATACTCTATAAATTCAGGATGACTGTGATTCCCTCTTGTAGCCCCTGGCGTAAAATACAATAAATTAAATTCAACAATTACATCCTGTGGAATCCAAGTAAAAATACCACCCCGACCATCCTTTACTGTATCCAAGTTACATGTAGGATAAAACAATTCAACTTTGTTATCTGATAATTTTTTCATATTTGTTAATTATAATAAAAGCATAACACGTTCTAATATTTAAATAAACGGTTATCTCTTATGATATAATCTCATTATATATGTTAAATCCTTTAAAAAAAGCTTTTATTACGGGTATCACAGGACAAGACGGATCACATCTAGCAGAATTACTTGTTAAAAAAAACTACAAAGTTTTTGGCCTGGTACGTAATACAAAACAAGCTTCTTTAGTAAATATTGAAAAATTATATAAAGACAAAAAAATAACCCTGTTAAAAGGAAACTTAAAAGATTTAAAATCGATAAAAAAAGCTCTCTTAATAGCAAAACCAGATGAAATCTACAATCTAGCTGCTCAAACTAATAATGTCAGATCGTTTAAATTTCCTAAAGAAACCTATGATATAAATTATTATGGAGTTGGTTATGTAGTTGATTGTGCCAGAAAAATTAACCCAAAAGTTAAAATATTCCAGGCCAGTAGTTCAAAAATGTTTGAAAGTTCTAAACTTCCACTTGACGAAAATAGTTCTTTCAATCCAACTAGCCCCTATGGTAAAGCCAAACTAGAAACCCATAATAAATATGTTCTAGACTATAGAAAAAAGTATAATCTCTTCATTTGTTCTGGAATATTATTCAATCATGAGTCTCCAAGGCACATACGAGATTCTGTAATAGGAAAAATCTCAGAATCTCTAGTAAAAATAAAAATGGGCTCGTGCGACAGTCTTAAATTGGGAAATATTGACAACAAATGTGATTGGGGTTATTCAAAAGATTATGTTAAAGCTATGTGGATGATGCTTCAACAGAAAGAACCTCTCGATTTTGTAATCGCAACAGGAGAAATACACTCTGTTCGTGAATTTGTCGAAGAAAGTTGCAAGCTTCTAAAAATTGATCTTATATGGAAAGGAAAAGGGTTAGAGGAAAAAGGGATAGACAAAAAAACCAACAAAACAATAATAGAAATAGATCCAAAATATTTTAGACCTAATGAAACAAACTATTTTTGTGGTAATATCCAAAAAGCTAAGAGACTTCTTGGATGGGAACCTAAATGTAACTTTAAAGAATTAGCAAAAATAATGGTAAAATCTGATTTAGAAAAAGAAAAAAACTAAACTTAACTTAACTTATACCTATGAAAAGTGTAATTATAATTCCAACATATAACGAGAAAGAAAATATCAAAATTTTAATACCTCTTATTTTTGAACTTTTACCAAACTTTTCAGTCCTAGTTACTGACGATAATTCCCTAGACGGAACCTATGAGGAAGTACAAAGATTAAAAAAACTTTACCCCAACCTTTCCGGTTTTTTAGGTGAAGGAGAGAGAGGCTTCGCTAAAGCCTACATAACAGCATTCTCAAAAGTACTAGATAAAAAAGAAGCTGAATCCATAATTATGATGGACGCTGACTTTGCACCTCAACTCAAATACCTTCCCGAAATGATTAAAAAAAGTAAAGATTACCAAATTGTTATTGGTTCTCGTTATGTAACAGGCAGTAAAGTAATTGGATATAACTTATCCCGTAAAATAATCAGTTTTTTAGGTAACGTCAGCTACAGAAAAATACTCCGTATTCCTATCCACGACTATTCTTGTGGATACATGGTAATATCCACTAAATTAATGGAAAAAATTGATTTATCAAAAATAGGTTCTGAAGGATATGCTTTCATATCAGAATTAAAATATTTATTATTCAAAGCTGGCGGAAGATTCTTCGAAGTCCCTGTCACCTTCACCGAACGCTCAATAGGTGAATCAAAATTTTCACTAGCAATTTTGTGGGAAGGGATTTTAACTCCTTGGAGGATACTCTTTAGAAAGTAATATTATTTTCTAAAAAATAAATCTAACTTCTCACTATCTTGAGTAGCTATTTTTGTTTTATACAAATGACTTACATTAAAATTCAACTCAGGTATATTATTGAAAGGATAATCATAAATAGGAAAACTCACCTTTTGATACTCTTGATTATCAAAAAATGAATTGAAAATATCCGTAAATTTTTGATCATAGATAAAATACTTACGCAAAACAATAACATCAGGCTCCAATTTACTATCCTCTTCTAAATTATTTCCAACATACCCAATGATGGTCTTGCTTCCTAAATAGTACATATAAGAATTTTCTTCATAGTTGGTCGCTATAATTATTTTAGTGGGATCTTTATATTCTTCCTGGATATAAGGAATGGCAAAATCTAATGGACCTTGATATTGATGAGTTAACTCATAGAAATGATTTTTAATAGAGCCTATTTGGGGAATAACATTTAAAAAGATACCTAACAACACAAAACTAGTAAAAATTTGAAGTGTTTTTTTCTTTTTCTGAGAGTCTTTTACAAGAGTTTTAGAAATTATCAACCAACACAACAAAATATCTAATAAAATAATACCAACCAAAACAGGTTGTAAAGCAATTAAATAGCGCTCAAAGACAAAGACTGTACGAGCAATAACCAAAATATAAATACCAAAAAACAAAGTTAGAAAATTAGAAACTCTTAAGATAACTTTATCTTCCAAAGCAACAATATTTTTCTTAAGACTTAAAAATATTAATAATATACTTTTTACCAAAATAGCCAAATAAAGAAATTCAAATCTCGTAAAAAAAGATAACGCAACTCCAATATTATTAAAATAATTGTTAAAATCCAAAACAGACTCTGCAGTCAACATTTTAACCATGATAAAAGTTTTAAAATAGAAGAGAGAAGGAATAATAAAAATAAGAGAAATAAAAAGTGGTGAAGCTAACTTTAAAAAATTGTGAGTAAAAACTGCTAATTTTTTTTCACAGACCAAATATGAATTAACAATAATGTGTAAACCAAAAGTTACTAAAAAAACAAGCGCTATTGGATAATGAGTATGAAAAAGTAAAACAATAAACAAAGAAATTATCCCTAAATAATACTTATAACTTAATGTTTTTGATATAACATATTTTAAATAAACATTAATAAGGACAGCTGAAAATAATAAAACCAGAGAGTAATAGCGTACTTCTCTCAGGTGAAGAACTAACGAGATTGATGCCAACTCAAAAAGAAAAAAAATAAGTAAAGCTTCCCATCGATTCTCTTTAAAAAACGAACTAATCGTTAAACCAAAAATAATAGTGGCTAGAAAACCAGCCAGAGCAAAAGGTGTCCGCATCCTGGATGTTTTTGTATAAATATTATCGGTTTGTTTTGCAAAAAATTCACCAATAGCAGCTAAATAATATTGAGTCCAACCTTCAGCTATATAGACATCACCTCCATTTCTTACCCCAACATCATGGTTCACATCATTAAAAAGATAAAGAAAATTTTTTCCATCATTAGCTTTGGGATAACCATACTCTATAACCCTCTTGCCAAACATGGCTGTGGAAGCCTCATCATTCCAAAGCAAAGGATAAGAAATATTCTTAAATAAACTAAAAGCAAAGAATCCTATAACAATAAACAGACCAATAGTAAGTAATATCTTAGTTCGTTTCTTCATCTTAGGATTATATCAAAGGTTTAAGTTAGGTCCTATGAAATACTTTAAATCTAAGGTTATAATAACTAAAAAAGTTGTGAGAATCAAAAATTAGTTGCTTTTAGGTAGTCTTTTATGTATCTTTTAGAAAGGTATAAAGTCCTTTGTATAAATAAAAACAATACACCAAACTAAGGAGGTAATCATGAGAGATTACGAAAAAGAAATTATGGAAGCTCAGAGTTTAAAAGATTTGCTTTTTGGTCTTGTCAATAATGCAAGACTGAGTGGTAAATTTTTCTCTGAAAAATGTATTCTCAAAATCTTTGATTTGTGTAACGCATATTGGATGCATAACGGGGATTCCAAAAAACCTCACGCTAAACTCACTTCTGGTAAGTGTAGCAACGGCTTTTTCAATTGTTTGGAAGTTTTGAAGTACCAACAACTTTCAGATTTTTTAGCACAACAACTCGCCTTGTTGATTCGAGAACGAATCGGAAACACAAAGGTGGACTGGGTTATCGGTTCGCCGATGGCAGGGATTACTTTTGCTCATGATGTAGCAAGGGCTCTAGGTGCCACAAAAAGTTTCTTTACTGAAAAAGACCCCAACCGATCCAAGAAAATGCTTTGGAACAGGGTTGTTATTTATGAAAAAGAAACTGTCCTTCAGATTGAAGAGCTCATAACTACAGCTCAAACCTTGAACAATGTCCAAGAGACCATTATTGAGGGAAACCCTTATCCTGTAAACTTTTTGCCTTTTATTGGAGTATTGGTTCATCGTCCTGCGAAACTGCCGATTTCTGAATATGGCGACCGAAAAGTTATTGCTGTTGTTGAAAAAGAAGTATGGGCAACAGAACCAGAGGATTGTCCTCTTTGCAGAGAAGGTTCTATCCTGTATCGTCCAAAACAAAATTGGGAAAAACTTACAGGTAAACAATAACAACTAGAAAGGAGATACCATGAATCTATCAGAAAGATTGATTGTAGCGGCTGATTTTGACCCAAGAAAAGTTGGGGGGTTAGCAGGAGTGAGAAGTAAGGTTTTGACCCTTGCCAACAAAATCAAAGGTCTTGGAGTAATCATTAAGGTGAATTCTTTCTTACGGGCATATGGCTATGAGCTTATCGATGTCCTACACCAACTTGAGCTAAAGGTTTTCGCTGATCTCAAGCTCATCGACATTCCAGCCACAATGGAAATTGATGCGGCCATGTTGTTAGATCACAAGCCTGATTTTTTGACGGTGATGTGTTGTGCGGGTATTGATGGCATGAATGCTGTTCAGAAAACCCTACCGAACACAAAAGTTCTTGGTGTTACTGTTTTGACCAGTCTTAATGAGGAAGAATGCCAAGCAATTTTTACTTGTTCAACGAAAGCTGGTGTATTACGTTTTGCCCGTATGGCAAAACTTGCCGGCCTTGGTGAATTAATTCTTTCTCCGAAAGAAGTCGATGTAGTGAAGGATCGATTCGAGCTTCAGCTTGGACTCAACACCCCCGGTATCCGCCCTGTGTGGAGCCTAGTTGAAGGAGATGATCAATCACGTGTTCTTACTCCCGAGCAGGCCATTCAAAATGGTGCCGAGAGAATTGTAATTGGACGTCCGATTACACAAGCCAAAAATCCTCGCGAAGCCGTCGAGAAAACTCTCGGGGAAATTCAAAAAGGTTTTGCTGATTAATGAATTCTTATCAGCAAAAAGCCTCTACCTGTACAGGTAGAGGCTTTTTTAAACTTACTTATTTATCAAGGCATCAAGGTCTGCCGATAATAAGTATCTCCTGCGGAGGGGGTGGGATTCGAACCCACGGTACAGTTTCCCGCACTCCGGTTTTC
>CAYLHD010000004.1:0-30599 GCA_964383545.1 uncultured Candidatus Saccharibacteria bacterium
GTGATATTACTGAAATTAAATATATTAATCCAACAGATTATATAGAATATTTTGATTGGGGAAAGGTTGGAAAACGGATTATCGAAAGAGCTCTTGAATTTAGGAATGATACTAAACATTCTTTGAAAGATTTGGTTTAAATAGGTAGTTTAGCTAAATAATTTACCTAATATCTAAAAAGTGAATAAATTGACATATATTTTATAATATGTTATTTTATTTATAGGCAGTGGTAGTTCTTTCGTGGACAATAATGTCCTAAAAAACCCATATAATAAGGAGAAAAATTAATGGGAAAGAAACATGTAAACACTGATAAAGGGAAGTCGTTCCAAAAGTCACATGGTCGTCGAGGAGGATCTACTCCTAAAGACAATAGTGGTGGCCGTGAAAGAAATGTTGGACACGATAAATCCGAGGAACATTCTCGGTCGCCAAAAGGTAATCGTGGATAAGTATTATTTCTTGTAAATGATAGAGAAGGTGTGTTTTAAGGACACACCTTCATTTTTTTTGCTATAATTAATTTATGAAAATAAAAAGTCAAAAATTAGATAATGGGCTAAAAATTGTGTGTGCAGAAACACATGGTTTGAATAAAGCGAGTTTTACTATACTGGTTAAAGCTGGTTCTGTTTATGAAAATAAGAATAATAATGGAATTTTTCATTTAATAGAACATTGTGTTTTCGGTGGGTCAAAAAAGTATTCCAGCGGGGATGATATTGAGAGAAAATTAAATGATTTAAATATTATAGACAATGTAACTACTGATGAGGAGTTTACTAAATATAATTTCAGTTTTCATGCAAAAGATAGTTTAGAAGTTTTAGATTTTTTATTAGAGATTTTGCTAAATTCTATTTTTGATAGTTGTAATATAAAAAAAGAAAAGGAGATTATTTCAGAAGAAATAAAGGCTGATAAAAATAATAATTATACGATTTTTTATTCAAAAGCGAATGAAATCTTATGTAAAAATACACCTTTATTATTCGATTCAATTGGTACAAAGTTTTCTTTAGATAAATTAGATAAAGATGATGTTATCAAAATTTATGAAAAATACTATATTTCCAACAATATAGTAGTTTCATATGTGGGATCTTTCGAATTTGATAAAATCTTAAAAAAATTAGAAGAATATTTTTTGGAAAGTAAAGATACTAAATTAATAAAATATCCAAAATTTAAACTAATTCAAAATAAAAGCAATAAAAGACATTTAATAAAGGTTTCTGATAATTTTAATTTTATTTCCTTATCGTTTCCTGTGAATTATTCTAAGAAAGGTGACGAGGATTTAGCTTATCTACTTAAATTTATTTTAGATGAAAAACTTAAGAAAGTTTTGATTTTAAAAGAAAAAATAAGTTATGACATAAAAGTTAATTTAATAGAATTTAATAATTTTGGAATTTTAGATGTAAATTCTAGTTTTAGTAAAATCAATAAGGAAAAGGTAATTAAAGTATTGGAAAAGGAATCTTCAAATTTGATAATAACAAAAGAAGAAATGAATGATGCTAAAAATAAGATATTCAGTATTATTGATTTTACTTTAGATGATCCAGCAGATTTGTCTGAATACTTAGCTTATAATTTTTCAGATGGTAAGTTAAGAACACCGGAACAAGAAAAAAAAGATTTGGAAAAGATTACACTATTAAAGATGAATAATTTTGCTAAAAAAGTTTTGGTAAGAAATAAAGGTTATTTATTCTTGTCTGACCCTTTACCTCTCTAAAAAATATACTGAATCTCTTGGAGAAATAACTGAATCAATAAAGTATTTTAACTGGGGCAAAGTCGGAGAACGAATCATTGAAAGAGTCTTTGAATTTAGAAATAATTAACAAGTTGGCTATGCGATAGCCTATGGAGAGGTCAATCTTTTGATTAACTCAAAAAGGATGAATAGATCTAAAAAACTTCCAATGTTTGGAGCACTGGGAGACAAAATTTCTGGAAATTCACTCAGAATTGTGTGATAATGGAGTTTTATTACTTAAAATTAAACTAAAATGCTTTCTATTGGAATCGTAGGACTCCCCAATGTGGGAAAATCAACCTTATTTAATGCTTTGACTGAGAAGCAGGTTTCGGCTGAGAATTATCCTTTTTGTACTATTGATCCAACTGTGGGCGTAGTATCAGTGCCCGATGAGCGCTTAAATAAATTAACTGAGTTTTCTCAATCGCAGAAAACTGTACCGGCTGCAATTGAGTTCGTGGATATTGCTGGTTTAGTTAAAGGAGCTCACTCTGGAGAAGGTTTAGGAAATAAATTCCTGGCTAATATTCGTGAGGTAGATGCTATTATAGAGATAGTTAGAATCTTTGAAGATGGTGATGTTATTCATGTAGAAGGTAAGATTGATCCCATGGATGATATTGAGGTAATTAATTTGGAATTAATTATGGCTGATTTTCAGACTGTTTCAAAGAGGATTGCTAATTTGGAGAAAGACATTAAAAGGCAGGATAAAAAAGCTGTTTTGGAGAAAGATGTTTTAGTAAAAATTGAAAAAGTTTTGGATGAAGGTCAATTAGCTTCTTCTTTGGAATTATTAAAAGAAGAAACTGAAATTGTTAAAGGACTTCATTTGTTAACCATGAAGCCAATTCTATATGTTTTTAATAAAAAAATGGGGGGTAAGAATTTGGATGAGACAGATAATCCAAAATGGTTAGAAGTTGAGGAGTTTTTAGAAAAGAGTAATTCTAAGTGGATTAAAATTGATGTTCAGATAGAACAGGAGTTAAAAGATTTGCCAGAGGATGAGAGGGAAGAATATAAGCAGACTTTAGGTGGTACCTGTGATGATGTGGATAGACTTATTCAAAAAGGTTATGAACTATTAGATTTGATGACTTATTTTACCACCGGTGAAGATGAATCAAGAGCATGGACAGTAAAAAGAAATTCTACTGCTCCTCAGGCTGGTATGGCGATTCATACTGATTTTAAAGATAAATTTATTAAAGCCGATGTGATTAATTGGAAAACTTTACTGCAAGCTGGTTCTCGAGGAAAGGCTAGAGAAGAAGGTTTAATTAGAACAGAAGGGAAGGAATATGTTGTTCAAGACGGAGATGCAATTGAGTTTAAAATATAGATTTTTAGTTTATTAACATTATTACTTGACTTGTTGTAACTAGTATTCTATAGTCTTAATTGGAAGTTAGTTGTGGTTGGTAGATGTTTAATGTTCTTTTATTTTTGGGAGGAAACAGAAATGACAGAGATTCAATTGCAGACAGGGGATGAATTGAGAGGTAATAGTAGTCATGGTTCTGTTCATCTATTCAGAGGTGGTGCTGATCTTGGTTTGGTGGGGTCAGGGATGAAACTTATGAGTAATTTAGGTTTTCAAACCTTCTCCAAAGATTTTGCCAATAGTTTTGGATCCAGAGTTCGGTCACAGAATGATCCTTGGATCTCTCAGGTCGAATAAAGATCTTTTTTGGTCTCGTGCATTGTTTTTGCACGAGGCCGTTTTTTATTGTAATAACAAGATTGGTTTGATATTATTGAGGGTAGCTTTAGTTCAATAAATTAACTATGGAAAAATATAATCATAAAAAAATAGAAGCAAAATGGCAAAAAACATGGGAAGAAAATCAAGTGGTTAAGATTGATAAAGATGACACAGCCAAAAAATTCTATATGTTGGATATGTTTCCTTACCCTTCTGGAGAAGGTCTTCACATGGGTCATACTGAGTCTTATACAGCGAGTGATGTTTATACTCGTTTTAAGACAATGCAAGGTTTCAATGTTCTTCATCCACAAGGATTTGATGCTTTTGGTTTACCAGCAGAAAACTATGCTATTAAAACAGGGACAGACCCTAAGACAAGTACTGCTCAGAACATTAGTAATTTTATTGGACAGATGAAATCTTTAGGGTTACTTTATGATTTTGACGAAAAGGTGGTTACCTATGAACCAGAATATTATAAATGGACGCAATGGTTATTTGGGAAATTTTTTGAAAATAACTTGGTTTATAAAAAAACTTCTAAAATTAATTGGTGTGAATCTTGCCAAACCGGGATTGCTAATGAACAGGTGGTGGGAGGAGAATGTGAACGTTGTGGAACTCAAATTGTGCAAAAAGAAATTCCTGGTTGGTTTTTTAAGATTACAGAATTTGCTGATGATTTGATTAATGATTTAGATACAGTGGATTGGCCAGAACATACCAAGAAAAATCAAAAAAATTGGATTGGGAAATCAGAAGGAGCAAAGCTTAATTTTAAAATAAAAGATGTTGATCAAGAAATTGAAGTTTTTACTACTCGTCCTGATACTTTGTTTGGGGCAACCTATATGGTGTTAGCTCCTGAACATCAGTTAATAAAAGATTTAAAAAATAAAATAGGTAATTGGGAAGAAGTTGAAAAATATATTTCTGAATCACAAAGAAAAACAGAAATGGATAGAATAGAGGGAAAGGAAAAGACAGGTGTTAAGTTAGAAGGGGTTCTGGTTATTAATCCAGCGAATCAAGAAGAAATTCCTATTTTTGTGGCTGATTATGTTTTAGCTGGTTATGGAACAGGAGCAATTATGGCTGTACCAGCACATGATGAAAGAGATTTTGAATTTGCGACTAAGTTTGATTTAAATATAGAAGAAGTTATCTCTGGTGGAGATATAAAAAAAGAAGCTTATTCTGGTGATGGAATTCTGATAAACTCTGCTCAATTTGACGGTTTAGAACCAGCTGTGGCTAAGGATAAAATTACAGAATTTGTGGGAGGAGAACTAACTTCTAATTATCGTCTCAGAGATTGGTCCATGTCTCGTCAAAGATATTGGGGTTGTCCTATTCCAATTGTTTATTCACCAGAAGGTGAAGCTCAATTGATTCCAGAAGAACACTTACCTTGGTTATTGCCAACGGATGTAGACTTTGTACCGTCTGGAAAGTCACCTTTAGAGAAATCAAAAGAATTAAGAGAGAGAACAGAAAAGATTTTTGGAAAGGGTTGGGTGCCTGAGTTTGATACCATGGATACTTTTGTAGATTCTTCTTGGTATTTTTTGAGATATCCTGATGTTCACAATAATGAAGAATTTTGTTCGGAAAAAAGGAAACAATGGTTACCAGTAGATTTATATATTGGAGGAGCCGAGCATACTTATATGCATCTTTTATTTGCGAGATTTTTTGTAAAAGCTATGCATAGGATTGGATTGTTAGATTTTAATGAACCGTTTTTAAAGTTAAGACATCAAGGTATGGTTTTGGATAAGGAAGGTAAGAAGATGAGTAAATCAAAAGGTAACGTAGTTAACCCTAATGAGATGGTAGAAAGATTTGGTGCTGATTCTGTGAGAATGTATATGTTGTTTGCAGCTCCTTTGGAAGATGAAGTTACTTGGAATGAAAACAATATTGTTGGTGTGTATCGGTTTTTGGAAAAAGTTCTTTATCAGGCAGATAAATTAGAAACTGAAAGTTCTATTGAAGTTACAAATGCTTTACACAAGACTATTAGAAAAGTAGAAAATGATACAACAAACCTCAAATATAATACAGCCATTTCAGAGATGATGAAACTAGTGAATGTGATCAAAGATTCTAAAATCTCTAAACAAGATTTTGAAAAGTTTTTGAAGATATTAGCTCCTTTTGCTCCTCATATGACAGAAGAAATTTGGAGTAATTTAGGTCATACAGAATCAATACATCTAGAAGAATGGCCCCTATTTGACGAGAAACTAGCCCAGGACGATGTTTTTACTGTAGCTGTACAAGTAAATGGTAAAGTTCGGTCTAAGGTTGAAATAGAGGCTGAAACGTTAGAAGATGAGGTAAAAGAAAGAGCTTTATTGGACCCACATGTCACAAAATGGGTGGGAGAGAATAAGGTAAAAAAGGTGATTTATGTAAAGAATAAAATACTGAATATTGTTGTTTAAAGTGATTTTTGGCAAGGTGTTGACTTTTTCTGGAAAAAATGCTAAAAATAGGTATATAATAAATAAATAATAGAAAATAACTGATGGTTTTAAATTATCAGTTATGATTATAAAAGATTAAAAAGTATGGCAATTCTTACATTCAATCCGAAACAAATAAATAAAAAATTTCTACTTGAATTACCTGAAAGATCTCAGGACATTCTTATTCATAGGTACGGGTTGGATAAAGATGCCAAGAAAAACACTCTTGATGCAATCGGAAAAAAGTATGGTGTGACTAGAGAAAGAGTGAGGCAAATAGAAAATTATTCTCTGAAAAATATTAAGAAATCAGATTTTTTTAAGAGTGCTGAAACAGAAATTGTTTTCAAAGAACTTATAGAGGCAATTAAATCATTGGGAGAAGTGGTTGTTGAAAATGATTTATTGAATCATTTATCTAAGGATAAACAGATACAGAATAATTTTTTGCTAATGTTAATTTTAGGTGATTCCTTTATTAAGGAAAAAGAAGATTCAGAATTTAAGAGTCGTTGGTTTGTTGATAAGAAACTTTCTAAAGAAGTTTTAGTTGTTTTAAAGAATTTACATAAAGAATTTGATGAAACTAAACTAGTCCAAGAAGACGAGGTTATTTCTAGTGTTCATAAAAATATTAAATTTAAAACAAGAGATAAAGAAGATGTTAGACGATGGTTAGCTCTATCAAAAGTAATTGGTAAAAATCCATTTGATGAATGGGGTTTGTCTAAATCTCCAGATGTAAAAGTTAAAGGTATTCGTAGTCATGCTTATTTAGTAGTAAGACAGAATGGTTCTCCTATGCATTTTAAAGAGGTTGCCAAGATGATTCAAAAGCATTTTAATAAGAAAGTTCATGTAGCGACTTGTCATAATGAATTAATTAAGGATAAAAGATTTGTTTTGGTTGGCCGTGGTTTATATGCTTTGTCAGAATGGGGTTATACTGAAGGAATTGTTAAAGATGTTATAAAATCTATTTTAGAAAAAGAAGGTTCACTTGGTAAAGATGAAATTATAGAAAGAGTTCTAAAAGAGAGGTACGTTAAAGGTAATACTGTTGCTGTAAATTTACAAAACTCTGATTTCTTTAAGAAAAATGAGGACGGAACCTATTCTCTCCTTTAATCAACAATTTAATTGTTTTTATATACAGTTAGGGGTTTTCTTGTAAACCCCTTTTATAGTAAAATATATACTAATGTTAGATAATTTTATCGCTTTTTTCCCTAGTTCTTTTCAAGGATTAGTGGCTGCTACCATAAATTATATATACTTATTTTTGCCGATTTGGTTACCGGTTATTTTGTTAATTATCCTTTGGAATGTTTGGATGCGTTATATAACAACAAAATTCCATGTTAACCAAGAATATTCTCTTATTGAGGTTAAATTACCAAATGAAATAAAAAAAACACCCTTGGCCATGGAACTTTTCTTTAATTCTCTTTGGCAGACTGTTGGTGAAGGAACTTTTATTCATAAATATATTAAGGGTTCTTCAAGACCAATGTTTTCTTTAGAATTAGTTTCTTTAGAAGGGGATGTAAAGTTTTTTATCTGGACAAGAAAGTTTTGGAAAAATTTAGTAGAGGCTCAAATTTATGCTCAATATCCAGATATAGAAGTTACTGAAGTTGTAGATTATACGAAATTTGTTAATTATAGTCCCGAAAATTTGTCTTTATGGGGTTGTGAATATAAATTAAAAAAGGATGATTTTTATCCGATTAAGACTTATGTTGACTATCGACTAGAGACAGAAGGAGTTAAGGATGAAGAAAAAACAGACCCTCTTAGTCCCATTATGGAGTTTTTAGGAGCTGTTGGTAAGGGACAACAAGTTTGGCTTCAGATATTGGTAAAAGCTCATAAAAGTGAAAGACCAAAGAAATTAAAATGGAAAGATAAACTGAAGAAAATGGATTTTCATAAGAAGGAAGATTGGAGAGATCAAGGTCAAGCTGAAGTTAAGGAATTGGTGAAGAAAGTTTTAGTAGATGAAAAGGATGCAACTAAGGGCTACCGAATAATGACCAAAGGGGAATTAAATGTTGTGTCTTCAATAGAAAGGAGTATCTCTAAGTTAAGTTTTGATACTAACATTAGAGCAGTTTATTTAGCAGAACCAGAAAATTTTGATGCTATTAATATTATGGGTTTGTTAGGAGCGTTTAAACAATTTAATTCTTTGGATTTGAATCAATTTGGTCTTTCCATGGCAACAAGTTTCGATTATCCTTGGCAAGATTATAAAGGGATGAGAGTTAATCGTTTAAAGAGAGGTATTTTTAATTCTTTTAAGAGAAGAGTATACTCAGGAGATTCTAGACCTTTTGTTTTGAATACAGAGGAACTTGCAACGATTTATCATTTTCCTGGTGGAGTTGTTCAAACACCAACTTTCTCTCGTTTAATGTCTAAAAAAGCTGAAGCACCTTCCAACCTACCGATTTAATTTATGTTTAATTTATCAAATTATAATTTTAGAAATACAAAGGTTCTTGTGAAGAACTTTTTTAGGAATAAAAAGGTTTTAATAAAGAACTTTTCTAAAGATGTTTTTAATAAGATTATAAACAGCTTTCAGTCTGTTTCAGACTTCTTACTGAGGAAGTTTCCAAAAATAAGATCAAAAGTTGATTTAATAGCTTCTTTTTTAATAGTGTCTTTGTTTATTAGTTTTTCTTTATTTTCATCTCCTAGTGATTTTCCAGTAGGAGCTATTGTTACTATAGAAGAAGGTTCTACATTAGAGGAGATAGCTGTTCAATTTAAAGAAAAAAAGGTAATTAAATCACCTTTTGTTTTTATTAATTTAAATAAAATTCTTGTAAATGGGAAGGACGTCAAAGCTGGAGATTATTTTTTTGAAGAGAAAAGTTCAGTTTTTAGTGTTATTTCAAGAACGATTACAGCTAATTATGGTATTGAACCAACTCGGGTAACTTTTATTGAAGGAACTACTGTTTATGATATGGCTAATGTTATGGAAACTAAGTTTCCAAAGTTTGATACAGAGAAATTTTTAGAAATAGCTAAAAGTGAAGAGGGATATATGTTTCCTGATACTTATTATTTTTTACCAAGTGTTAGTCCACAGGCAGTGGTTAATACAATGAAGAATAATTTTAATAAAAAAATAGAAGAAATCTCAGAAAAGATAGCTGAATTCGGTAAAGATTTAAATGAAATTGTAATAATGGCTTCTCTTCTAGAGAAAGAAGCAAGAACTTTGGAAACTAAAAGGATGATTGCTGGTATTTTATGGAGAAGGATTGATATAGATATGCCTCTACAGGTAGATGCTGTTTTTCCTTATATCATAGGTAAAAACACTTATCAGGTTAGTTTAAAAGATTTAGAAGTTGATTCTCCATATAATACTTATAGGAATAAAGGTTTACCAATTGGTCCTATTGCCAATCCAAGTCTCTGGTCTTTACTAGCAGCTGTTACTCCGACTGATTCTAATTATCTATTCTATCTATCAGATAGAAGCGGAGGAATGCACTATGGTGTTGATTTTGAACAACACAAGAGCAATCGTTATCTATATTTAAACTAATAGGAGATTAGTTTTTTACTTTTAATCTAGCTTTCTTTTCTTTATCTACTTTTGGTAGAGATAATATTAGTAGTCCGTGTTTTTCAATTGCTTTTGAATTTTCTATATCAACTTCAGTTGGTAACATAATAGTTCTGGAAAAAGAACCCCAATATAATTCTTTGTGGAAGTAATCATCTTTGGTTATTTCTTTTTCTTCTTGTCTAGAACCTTTGATGGTAACCATGTCTCTAGTAATGGAAATATCTAAGTCTTCAGGTCTTACTCCAGCTACCATTGTTTTTAGAATTATTTTATCCTCATCATCATAAACATCTACCGATAATTCACCATCCTCTTCTTCCTCCTCTTCTTTCCAATCAGGATCTTCATCATTATCATCTTCATCTGATACTTTCAACTTAAACTCATCGAAGTCTTCGTCTTCATCTTCTACATTTACTGAACCTGTTAATCTGTCAAAAAAAGATTTCATTTTTTATTTAAACTTAATTATATTAGTTTCTTAAGTTTATTTTTTTAGTTATTAATTTTTTTCTTTTGTTTAATTTGTTTTACCATTTCAAATAAAAATATAAGTAAAATAGCAACGACCCAAATCATTATAAATATAAAAAACATTTCACTTCCCTTAACCTTAATTATAAAAAAATTAAAACAAGCATGCAAGACCACGGAGAGGGTAATTCCAGTTAAGAGATAACTTTTCTTAAGAATATTTTTTTTGTAAAAAGATAAAGCTATGAATAAACCAATTACTGCTGAGGAAATAGTGTGAAGAAGGGCGGCTCCAACAAATCTCATATTACCTACTAAGATAGCTTGAGTGATATCACCTCCGGTTGTTTTTATTGAGTGAATAAGGAAAAGAGTATTTTCTAAAGCAGCAAAACCAAGAGCAATAACTATCATATAAATAATAGCATCGACGGGTTCATCCATATATTTTTTTCTTAAGGAACTAAAGTAAGCGGCTGAGTATTTAAAAATTTCTTCTGCAAAAGCGAAAACTATTATTGGTACGATTCCTGCTACGGGTAGGAATTTAGCTAGAAGTTCTTCTGTGGGTAAAACTAGAACCGCTGAAATTATCCCAAAAATAAAGGCTAAAAGTATGTATCTTCTTGGTTCAGGATGAGTCTTGTCTTCTCTTAACCAAAACCAAAGCCAAACCAGTGCAGGAACTACACCTCCCAAGATAGCATATAGGATTGATTGGTTTGATATTTCCGACATAGACTAATTAGTTGTTGGCCAATTTTCGATTATTAATAATTGCTTATTTTTAATTGATAGTTCTGACCAAATCTCTTCAGTAATGAAAGGCATAAACGGGTGGAGAATTCTAAGAATAGTTTGGAATATTTCTATAAGGAGTAATTGAGTATTTTTTTCTCCAATAGTGGGTTTACTTTTCTCTATTATTATATCAGCAAATTCATGCCAAACAAAATGATAGATTTTTTCACTAGCTAAGTGGAAACGATAATTTTCCATATCATCAGTAATGTCTTTTGTTAGTTTCGACAGTTTTTTAATTTCAGGGTTATTCTCTTTTAAATTTTTTAAGTCGTCACTTTCTAAATCTATCTCACCTAAATCCTTTGTATTATCTAAAACAAAACGGGTAATGTTCCAGAGTTTATTAGCAAATTTTTTGTAGGCTCTAATTTTATCCTCGGATAAATTCATATCTGTACCTGGTGTATTCCCAACAATTAAAGACATTCTTAAAGCATCAGTTCCGAATGAATTACTCATTTCTATAGGATTAATAACGTTTCCTTTAGATTTACTCATTTTTTTACCCTTACCATCGCGAATCATTCCGTGTAAGTAAATAGTTTTAAAAGGAATTTTTTCTGTTCTATAAATTCCTAACATGATCATTCTGGCTACCCAGAAAAATATAATATCATGGCCTGTTTCCATTACATCGGTTGGGTAGAAGTTTTTAAAGTCGTTACCTTCGGGAAAATCAAGAGTAGCAAAAGGCCATTGTCCTGATGAAAACCATGTATCGAAAGTGTCAGAGTCTTTTACAAGACTATCTTTATTTCCACAGTTAGGACATTCGGTTATTTTGTCTTCTATATCAACAAATGCCTCTTTGCAATTTTGACAAAGTTTAGCTGGAATTGGAATACCCCAAACAATTTGACGAGAAATGTTCCAATCACGGATATTTTCCATCCAGTGCTTGAAGATTTTCTCATGTCTTTCTGTGATGAATTTTACTTTATCCTGTTTAACAGCTTCCAATGCCTTCTGGGCTAATGACTCCATTTTTATAAACCATTGAGCTTTGATTTGAGGTTCAATTGGGCGATTACATTTATAACAGACTTTTACAGAGTGTTTAAAATTATCTTCAATTTTAACCAATAATTTCTTGTCATCTAATTTTTTTACTACTAATTCTCTGGCATTTTTAATATTCTTTCCCTCAAATTCTAGACCAGCTATAGGAAGCATTTTTCCATAAAAATTAATAATTTGTTCATAATCTAAATTGTGTCTTTGGGCAATTTCAAAGTCTACTGGGTCGTGCCAAGGGGTGATAGTCATTGCCCCTGTTCCAAATTCCATATCTATAACATCGTCTTTAATTAAAGTTGCTGTGACAGGTCCATTTATCCATTCCAATTCAAATTTTTCGCCGTGTTTATATTTTTCATACCTGGTATCATCTGGGTGGACTACAATATATTTGTCACCAAATTTTGTCTCGGGTCTAGTCGTCCCGATTTTGAAAGGCCCATATTGGAAGGTATAAAATTTGTCTTCTTGTTCAACGGATTCTGTTTCTAGTTCGGATAGGGAAGTCTGATGTTTTGAACACCAATTTACTATTCTTTTTCCTCGATAAAGTAGTTTGTCATCGGATAATTTTTTGAAAGTATTGTGAACAGTTTTTATTATTTTAGGCTCTAACGTGAATCTTTCTCTTGACCAATCACAGGAAGCCCCTAAAGAACGGACTTGTCCTTCCATAAAACTTTTATTATCTAAAGTAAATTGCATGATTTCGTCATAGAGTTTTTGAGGGTCCATCTTAAAACGAGATCTTCCTTCTTTTTCTAATTTTTTTTCATAAACTACTTGGGTTTCAAAACCAGCATGATCTGCTCCAGGTACCCAAAGAGTTTTAAATCCACGCATTCTTTTGTAGCGAATCATTAAATCTTCTAGGGCTACGAAAAGAGCATGCCCACAATGAAGAGAGCCATTAGCATTAGGGGGTGGCATGATTATAGTAAATGGGTTTTTGTGTCTTTCTGGTAAGTTATCTGGATTAAAATAACCACTATCTTCCCAGATTTTATAGATTTTTTTTTCAACCTCTTCAGGTTTGTAAGGTTTTAGAAACTTTTCATTCATTTGGACATAATAACATAAACATAAGTCCTTTTCCAAAATTTTTTTGTTTAAAGATCAAGGTTCCCATCTGCTGAAAGCTCTGAAAGATTAGTTGCAGTTTGTAGTAGATCTTTTTCTTTTTGTCCCTTTTCCTCCGGTGGACATGCAACAAATTCAAAATACCCTGCTATACCAATCATAATAGCGTTGTCCGTGGAAAATTCTATTTGAGGTATTAATATCTTTAAATTAGGAGTTTCTTTTCCAAGAGTTTGAAAGGTTTGGCGAATCTGAGAGTTAGCAATTACTCCTCCTCCTAAAATTAATGTTTTAACATCATATCTATCAATAGCGGCTTTGGTTTTCTTAAGTAAAATTTCAATAACAGCTTCTTCAAATTCTAGTGCAATTTGTTGTTTAATTTCTAAAGGTAATTCTTCCCAATTATTTTCTTTTTTTAAATTTTTAATTAGATATAAGACAGCTGTTTTTAAACCAGAAAATGAGAAATTAAAATCCTTGCTGTGTAACATTGGTCTGGGTAATTTAATTTGAGGAGACTTTATCTCAGTGTTTGGAGTACTGGGATTTTGGCGAGCTGTTTGAGCTAACTTGGATATTTCTGGTCCACCGGGATAGGGTAAACCCATCATTCTAGCGGCTTTATCAAAAGCTTCACCCACAGCATCGTCCAAGGTTTGACCAATTTTTTTATATTGTTTCCAATCTTTTATTAAAATAAGTTCTGTATGACCTCCGGAGATTAATAGTGAAATGGCAGGTAGATTAACTTTATTTATTTCTGTATTTTTATTTTTTGATTCAGGTTTGATGAGTGAAGCCATTATGTGACCTTCCATATGATTAACTGGTATAAGTGGTTTTTCCCAAACTATGGATAGAGCCTTAGCAAAGTTGATTCCTACCCATAAAGCTGGTTCTAGGCCAGGGCCTTGAGTAACAGCAATGGCGTCAATTTCTGGTACTTCGATAGTTGGAATATATTTTAAAAATAATTTTAGTAATTCTGGTTCTCGTTCTAAAATTTCTTCGATTTGTTTAACTTGGATCTTAGAAGTACAAATATTAGATTTGGCAGCTGAAATACTAAGTGATGCTTCGTCTAGTGATTTAGCCAAGAGAGGAATAAGATTTTTTGAATGTTCTCGTTTAGCTAGAGCAGGGAAGACACCTCCATATTCTTTATGAATATCAATTTGAGAAATTAGGTTATCGGCTAAAATTTTGAATTTGGCGTCATTAAAATCACCATCAGCTTCTAAGATACTGATGGCTGTTTCATCACAGCTTGTTTCGATAGATAAAATTTTCATAGTTTTGTCATTTTGTTGCGGAGACGAGAGGATTCGGTCACCAGTTCTAAGTTCAGACTTTGCCCTAAACGGACCCGTCTTCACTAAGAACCCTCGACCCTGCTCACTCGGTACCCTCGTTCGTTTCGAATCCTCTTGTCTCTATTACAAGCTGTCAATTTAAAATATCTCAACCGATATTTAAAATTACCAGTGCGGAGACGAGAGGATTCGAACCTCTGATGCAGTTTCCCGCATGCCGCTTTTCGAAAGCGGTGCCTTCAACCTCTCAGCCACGTCTCCATTAAATCTTCTTATTTTCAAAAATTTTGAATATGTTCATTTTATGATACCACTACGATTGAACAAGTTCATCTACTTCCGCTTCGCTCCAGATGAATACTCCTAAAAATCGTATTCATCCTCTCAGTCACGTCTTCAATGTGGTATAGTAAATCTACCATTTTTTTGCTTTTTTGACAAAAATTGGTATAATTTCGAACGAGTATTCATAAAAATGAATTTGTCAATATTTATTTTTATGTAATAGGAATGATGGAATTATATGCTTGTTTCATATAATTTCCTTAATTATATGGCCCTATCGTCTAATGGTTATTGGAATTTAAAACAAACTGCTTTGTTTTAAATCCGGTTCTGAGCTGACGAGGAAATTTCCGTTATTGAGCGAAGTAAGATAGGAAATAGGATAAGGCTTTGTAAAAGCTGATGTCTAGTATAAGATTAGATAAATATAGTTAATTTAAAACAGAATATAATATGGCCCTATCGTCTAATGGTTAGGACATCGGCTTTTCAAGCCGGCAATCCGGGTTCGATTCCCGGTAGGGTCACAAATTAAAAACAGCTGAAAAAGCTGTTTTTAATTTGTGACCCTACAGAAAGCAAATAATTTTGCTTTCGTCGGGAATCGAACGGCGGAGTATGTTGTGACTGAAAGGAACAACAACGAGCCGTGTCCCGCGGCACTTAACGAATAAGGAGCTTGTGACGAAATGAGTTTAGTGACCGTCAGGACGAGACCGGTAGGGTCACATGTATAAAATATAATAGCTTTAGATCTTTAGAGTTATACAAACCTATAATTGTCTGGAATTAAGAAATTAAATTGTTTATAATAGTCTATGTAAGGGGCGGTTAGCTCAGCTGGTTAGAGCGCTTCATTGACGTTGAAGAGGTCACAGATTCGAATTCTGTATCGCCCACAGATTTGCATGGTTTTAGTGATAGAGTATAATATATATTTATATGAGATTATTTATATTTAATGGTGTTGAAGAAGCAGATAAAGCTTCTGCGGTTAAGAAATTAATTACTCAAAGTACTCCGAGTCAAGATTTCTTTTTTATGATGGCTCTTTCAATTTTGATGGCTGTCTTTGGTATTTTATTGGAAAGTGTTGCTGTCATAATAGGAAGTATGTTAATCGCCCCCTTACTTTCGTCTGTTTTAAGTTTATCTTTAGGAATTACAATGGCTGATTCTAAATTAATACGAAGATCTTTCCAGACAATTTTAAAGTCTTTGATTCTTGGTGTTGCTGTTTCAACGGTGGCAACTCTTATTTTTGGTGCAAAGGATATACCAGAATTTTTTATCGTAAGTTCTGATCCTTCGTTACTAGCTGTAGCTGTAGCTATTGTAGCTGGCTTTGCTGCAACTTTTGCTTTAGTTAAACCTAAGTTGAATGAAACTTTACCTGGAGTGGCTATTGCTGTAGCTTTGATTCCACCTATCGCTTTTATCGGAATTGGTTTGGCAGAGATGAGTTGGTCGATGATGACTAATGCTCTTATTTTGTTAGGTCTGAATATTGCTGGAATTATTTTTGCTGGGATGATTACTTTTTCTTTAATGAATTTTTATACAAAAAAGAAGGTTGCAGAAATAACTGTTATTAAGGAAGATAAGAAACTAGAAGAAGAAGAACCAAAAGAAAAATCAACTGAAGATGAACAAGCTAGTTCTATTTAAATTTTAGTTAATTTTTAAGCCAAGAATAGATATTTTCAAGGGCTTTAATAGCGTCGCCAACAGCGATGCCATTTTGGTGATACAGTCCATGGGTACAGTCTCCTGCGGCCCAAATTCCTTCTACAGAAGTTCTATGTGTTAAAGTATCTATAAGGATAGCTTTGTGGTCATTTTTATCTATAAAGTCAATAAATTGAGTGGTTGGTGTTGATCCAATTTCTACGAAAACACCTTTAGCAGGAATTTCTATTTCTTTTTTGTTTTCGGTATTTTTATAAATAACAGATTTGATAAAATTATTTCCTTTAATTTCTGTTATTTGAGCGTTAAGAACAAGATCAAGATTTTCAATATTAGACATTTTTTGAATAGTGGTTTCATCAGCTTTAAATTTGGCAGAACGATTTAAAAGGGTTACACTTTTCGTGTATGCTAAGAGTTGAGAAGCTGATTCAAAAGCTGAGTTTCCACCCCCAACTACTATTACATCTTTGTTTGTAAAAAGAGGACCATCACAGGTGGCACAATAAACTAGACCTTTTCCTTCGAATTTTTCTGCGTCTAAACAATTTAATTTTTTTCTAGAACTACCTGTTGCAATTAAAACAGCTTTAGCTGAGTAAGTTTGTAAATTAGTAGTTATTTTAAACAATTTATCTTCCTGCTGTTCAATTTTTTCAACTTTTTCTTTCTTGATGTCAACTATATCTTGGGAATAGGCTCGAAGATGATTTTCAAGATTTTCTGCTAATTCTTGACCAGAAAGAGTTATAGTTCCTATCCAATTTTCTATTTTAGATGAACTAGAACTTTGTCCTCCAAAGCTTTCAGCAAAAAGAATAGATTTTATTTTTTTTCTGGAAGCATAAATACCAGTTGTTACTCCAGCAGGGCCACCTCCTATAATAGCTAACTCATACATAAGATTTATTTTTTATTTCTTTTTAAGAAAGAAGGGATAGCGTCCCATGAATCTTCTTCATCATCTTCTGGAATTATTATTTCAGCCTCTTTTGGTTTAAATTCTTTGTCTTTATTTTCTTTTTTCTCATCTTCCTCTTTTTCTTCTTTTTTATTATTTGAACCTCCAAAGATACCTCCTTTATTTTCTTTTTTAGGTTCTTCTAACTCTTCTTTAATTGTTTTTTGGAAAAATCCGCCACCGTTTTTTTCTTGATCTTTAAAACCCGTAGCAATTACTGTTACTTTAATTTCATCTTTCTTTAACTTATCTGTTCTGGATGTTCCAAAGATAACTTTAGCATCAGGATCAATGGATTCTGTTACGATTTTAGCAGCGTCTTGAATTTCACTGATTGTTAAATCATCTCCACCGGCCACTGAAAGAAGTACTCCTTTAGCTCCTGATATTGATATATCCAAAAGAGGTGAATTAATTGCACTTTTAGCTGCTTCCTCAGCTCTTTTTTCTCCAGTTGCTTTACCTATTCCCATAAGAGCTGGTCCAGCGTTACCCATAACAGCTAAAATATCAGCAAAGTCAACATTGATTCTACCTGGAATTGTGATTAAGTCTGAAATACCTTCTACGGCTTCTTTTAGTATTTTATCGCTCATAGCAAAGGCATTTTCCATGGTGGTACCTTCTGGTGCAACATTTAGAATACGATCATTGGGAATAACGATAATAGCATCAACTTCTTGTTTAAGTTTTTCTAAACCAACTTTAGCTATCTCAGTTCTTTTAGCTCCTTCAAATGAAAAAGGTTTTGTTACGATAGCTACTGTTAATATACCAAGGTCTTTTGCAATTTTAGCAACAATTGGTCCAGCTCCTGTACCTGTTCCACCGCCAAATCCAGCTGTTATGAAAACCATATTAGAACCTTTTAAAATATCTTGAATTTCTTCAGCAGTTTCTTCAGCAGCTCTTTTTCCTAAATCAGGATCCATGCCAGCTCCTAAACCATTAGTTAAATTTTTACCAATATGAATTTTCTTTTTTGCTAGGGAATGATGTAAATCTTGAGCATCGGTATTTATTACAACAAATTCGACTCCTTGAACTTTGGATTTAATCATATAGTTGGTAGCATTTTTACCTGCTCCTCCAACTCCGATTATTTTAATTCTAGCGAATGCCTCAACGGCTGTATTAATTTTTGGCATATTGATTTCTTTTGTTTAACCTGTTAAATAAAATTTAATTTTCTTTTTGTTGGGTATTTCTTATTAATAATGTAATTTGTTTATTTTCTGTCATTAATTTCTGTTAAATTTTAATATTATCTCCTTGAGAAATAATGTTATTTAATCGGGTAATTGATAATGTTTTTTGACTAAAAACGATTATCTTGTAGTTTCTATACTATCAGAAAAAGTGAAACTATACAAAGAATTGTTTGACCCATTTTTTTACCTTATTTTTAATATTTTTTGCTATATCTATCGCGGAAAGAGGCTTCTCTGCTAAGTTTGAACCAGCAAAACAAAGGCCGCAAGCTATTGCCCAGGTGGAATCTTGAATCTTATCTTGATTAGAATTTAAAAAATATAAATTAGCGTTTTTAACCGGTAGTTTTAGATAAGCTTTAGCTAAATCTTTTATGGTGGTTATACCAGAACCGCCTCCCGAAATTATAATACCAGCTGGAAGAAGTTCGTTTCTATTTATTTTAATTAGGTGATTTTCTATTAACTTAAAGATATTTTCAAGACGTTTAGTAATAATATCATCTAACTCTCTTCGAGAATAAACTGTTGATGTCATAACACCATGTTTAATTTTTTCTGCCTCTTCTAACTCAACTTGAAAGCCCAAAGCTATATCATGGGTGATATCTGTTGAACCAGTTGGGAAAACTTCTAATGAAATAGGAAGATTGTTTTCGAAAACTACTAAAGAGATGGTCTCAGCTCCTATATCAGCTAACACACATCCAGCAATTCTTTGAGATTTAGTGAGAGTAATGCAACTACTAGCAATGGGGGAAGCTACCACGTCACCTTCTACTTCAATTTGAGCATCTTCTACGGCTTGAATTAAATTGTCATGGTGTTGTTCCAAGCAAATAATTAGGAGAGATTCTACTTTTAGCTTTTCACCTTTCATTCCTATGGGGTCACCTAGAACATCTCTGTTATCTATTTTAAAATCAAAAGTAACCGTGTGAATAATTTTTTTATTTAAGAGCGGTGCTTTTTCTTTACTTTTTTCAATTGCGTTATCAATGTCTAGTTTTGTTATTTCAGAATCAGCTCGAGTAATTATAGTTGTTCCTTTAACTCTAATTCCTTCTAAACTTTCACCTCCAATTGAAATAACTGCTTTTTTTACTTTTACCTTAGCATTATTTTCAGCTTGTTTAACTGCTTGAATAATACTATTAGTAACATCTCCTTTGTTTATTATGTAACCATGTCTGAGGCCTTTAGAACGAGATAAACCCCTTCCAATAATACGTGGAATAACTTTATCTTTATTTTTAACCAACTCTGTAATAACCACCTTTATCTGGTACGTGCCTACATCTATTCCTGTTATAATTTTTCTCGTCACAATGATAAATTAATTTAAAGTTTTTAAAATTAAAAGTTTACAAAGGAAGAATATCCCTTTGCAGGGAATCATCCGTTAGGATGACAATTTTTTAAAATTAAAATACTAAAAAAATATAGACAATTAAAGATTGAATTTATTTCTTACTTTTTTTTCTTCCTCTTCCATTTTACTACTATGTTCGTAACCTTTCAAATGGAGTAAACCGTGGATAAACAAAAAACCTACAAAATCGTTATACTTTCTTTCAAAACGAAGGGATTGTTTTTTCGAGAGAGGTAAGTTTATGAAAATTTCTCCGGCAGTTTTTGATAGAGGAAAAGTTAAAATATTTGTTGGTTTGTCAATTTTTTTGTGTTGTTTGTTTAATTTACGTGATAGGTCATTACCAATTAAAACTAAGCTCAGCTCGTAATTTTTGCCTAACACAAATTCTTTTATTAATTTAAATTTTATTGGGGGATTTTTCTTTCTGGTAGTATTTTTTATGTCCATCATATCCATCAATTAAAACATAAAAACGGTGAAATAAAAAGAGACGAGCCTGCGTGGCTCGTCTCTTTTTATTTTTTATCTTAATCTATTTTCTGCTAACTTACCTAGTTTTATGAGTTTCTTGATTTCTTCTCTTTTTTCGATTTTCTTTAAAGTTTCTTTCTTTTTTATATATTTCGAAGTAGGTTTATTACTATATCGAATAGAACGAACCCTTGGAAGAATCCCAGCATTACGTATTCTTTTAGTAAAACGACGAATAATACTCATGTCGTTTTCGTTATTTTTCTTAGTTACTTCTGCATTTATCATAGCAATAAAGTATCACTTTTTACCAAAAAAAGCAATATTTTTAACTTTTTATTTTAATTGTTGTAAATAGGGAAGAAGACAAGCTGTTGGTATCGTTTCTTGGCAAGCTTTTCTGAAATCTTTTATTATAACGGTATCCTCATCAGCTTCTTTTTGACCCATAATAATTGCATAAGGAACATCAGAGTGTTTAGCTACTTCAATTTGCTCAGTCAATCTATCCATATAGAGGCTTTGTTGAATAATCAGATTTGATTGACGAAGCAATTCTATAATTGACAAACTTCTTAATTTTGCTTTTGGACCAAATTGGATAAAATAAAATTTAGGTTTATTACAACAACAGGCTGGTACCTTTTTTGTTTTTACTTTTTTTATTTCAATAGAGATACCCACGGCTGAAGAAATCTTTTTTCTAGTTATTCTTTCTGCTAAATCATCGTAACGACCTCCTTTTCCAAGTAAAACTTCTTCATCTTCGTCGGTGCAATTACTTTTTATTTCGAAAATAATTTTTGAGAATAAATCATCGTGGCTAATAAGGGAATTATTAATACGATAGGTAATATTTGTTGATTCAAGATGTTCTAGAACTTCTTTTAAATGTTTTTGACTCTTTTCAGATAAAAAGTAAATTGATTTAGGAGCGTTAGCTCTAAGCTGTTTACATTCTTTGTGATTACAGGTAAGCAAATTTAAAATATCTCCTGTTTTTTCAAAGTCTCTACATTTAGGATGCAATTGGTCAATATTTTCTTTGTAATAATTAGTTAATTCTTCTTTAAACAAAGTAAATGATTCTTTATCACCAACACTATTAATGTCTACAGAGACGTCATTAAAACCTTCTTCTTTTAAAGCTGTAACAGCTGTTTGAATAACTATGGCTTCAGCAATACTGTTTTCTACTCCCATAATGTCAAAGCTAAAATTATTTAGTTTCGGTGTATTTTTTTTAGAGATTCTATTATTTCTTAAAATAGCTCGATTATTATAAACCATCGAGACAAGACTATCTTCTTCTTTTCTTTTTTTAGCTAAATATGATTTTAGTACTGTTATTTTTTCTTCAGGACGAAAAGAAGGAATTCCGTTTATATGGACGGGAGGAATTTTTGTTGTTTTGAAACCATAGTGTGTTGCAATCTTGTCTACCCTGTTGATTTTTTTAAGCATAAAAATTTAGTTAGAGCTCATAATTTCAAGTAAAGATTTGTAAGAACATGTTTTTATGTAAAGTCAAAAACTGAAAAATTAATAAACTATTTTCTAAAATTTATTTAAACTTGCTGGGAAAAAATTAATTTTATTAAAGGGGAATAATCTTAGAAAAGCTCTGCCAACAATGAGGTCTTTAGGTAAAACTCCCCAAACTCTTGAGTCAGAACTAGCTGGTCGATTATCTCCCATGACGTAGTATTCATCTTCTTTTAAAGTTGTTTCTGTGTCTTTGCTACCAGTATTTTGTAAGTAGGGTTCATCTAATTCAAAACTATTTGGATTTTCTGTATTTTTTATAAAAACTTTTGAACTGGAAATTTTTACTGTTTCGTTAGGTAAACCAATGACTCTTTTAATAAAAAACTTTTTAGGATCGTTGGGATACCTGAAAATAATTATTTCACCTCTCTGTGGGTCTTCAAAATTATAGGAAAGTTGGTCGACGATTAAGTAGTTGCCGGTTTCAAAATTAGGACTCATGGAAGCACCGCTAACTAAAAACGGTTGGGCGATAAACATCCTAAATGGTAAGACTATTAAAATGGCGACTAAGGAGAATTTAAGTGTTTCTATAATAAAATTTTCTTTACTTTCACTCATCTTGTAGACATTTTATTACAATCAAAGGTAAAAAGCAAAAATTACAACACAATTTAAAATAAAAAAGATAAATCTTTGGAGGTCCAACCTCTACAGATATTGTTGAATACGTGAAAGTCAATAATTTTTAGTTTTACAATCTATGGGCTATCACTTATAATTTATTGCATGAACTATGTAATTGTTGGCCTAGGTAATCCAGGAGAAGAATACGAGAAGACTCGACATAATTTAGGTCGGATTATTTTAGAATATTTTCGCAAAAAATATGATTGTACTGAGTGGCAGATTAACAAAAAAAGTAAAGGAATTATATCAGAGGGAGAAATAGGGAAATCTAAAGTGATTCTTTTAGAACCGGAGACTTTTATGAATAAATCTGGAGCAAGTGCTAAATTTTTTATTACTAGCAAAAAGAAGGCTGAGAAACTGGTAGTAATTTATGATGATCTTGATTTACCGATAGGGACTTTTAAAATTTCTTTTAATAAAGGAACCGGAGGGCATAAAGGTTTAGATTCCATTGCTAAAAATATTAAGACAAAAGAATTTATCCGAGTGAGAATAGGTATTTCTCAAGTTACTCCGGCTGGTAAATTAAGGAAGCCAAAAGGAGATCAGAAAATTTTAGATTATTTAATGTCAGATTTTGGTAAAAAAGATTTTGAAATTTTGAAAAAAATAAAACCTAAAATCTTGAAAGCTTTAGAGACTATTATTGTAGAAGGAAGGATGAAAGCTATGAATGAGTTTAATTAAAAAAAGCGTCTCCAGAAAGGAGACGCTTTTTTTAAATTTTTTAACTTTATTTAACAAAGGATAAAGTCATTTTTTGTGAATCTGGTTCAAAGATATTTATCTTAAACAAATAACTTTTACCAATCTCTAAAGTTTCTTTCAATTTCTCTTCATTTTCAAATTCTGAAACATGAACTAGACCAGCAACACCTTCTTCGATACTTGCCAAAGCTCCGTGTTTGTTAAATTTGATAATAACTCCGCTAACTTCAGAACCTTTTTTGTATTTACCAGCTGCTTTGTTCCAAGGGTTTTCAGTGAGAGCTTTAATAGAGAGTGAAATTTTTCCATTTTCTATTTCAATTATTTTAACTTTTATCTTATCTCCTGGTTTAAAGAGAACCTTTGGATCTTTAACCAATGACCAGCTTATTTCAGAAATGTGAATAAGTCCTTCTAATTCATCTTCAATTTTTACGAAGATTCCAAAATCAACAGCACTGGTAACTTCTCCTTCAATAACGTCACCAACACTATATTCAGCTACAATTTTACCTTTTTCTTTTTGATTAGGGTCTTTTTCTGAGAAAATAAGTTTATTTTCTTTAGGAAGTACTCCAATAATAGCGACTGGTAAACTTTTACCAATCATTTTTTTAAGTTCTTCTAGAATTCTGTCTTTGTTTCCATCAACAACTCGTGGATAATGTTCTGCCTTTAATTGAGATGCTGGTAGAAAACCTTGAACACTTTGCCATTCAATAATAAGACCACCTTTATTAGCCTCTTTAATAGTTAGGTCCATAACAGTTTTGTTCTTCATTGCTTGTTCAGCTTCCCCCCAAACAATGGCTTGACGAGCTTCTTTGAGAGATAATTCAATGTAGCCATTTTCGTTTTCTCCATCGATTATCTTAGCAATAATACTGTCGCCAATACTGATATTTTTAAGAACATCTCTAACTGCTAGGTATTCTTTACCAAAAATTATACCCACACCAAAAGGTGGAATGTTAACATAAACAGCATTTTTCTCTACGGCGACGATTTCGCCTTCTATCATCTCACCTGTATTAGGTGGTGTTTTAACCTTTTCTAGGAGACCAGACATTATTGAATTGTCTATTTCTAGATCATCTCCTATTGTTTCTTCTAAAACTTCATTTTTAATTTGAGTCATAAAGTTTAAAAATAGATGGTCTTTTTAAACAAATTACCTAAAACTCTGTAATTATCTATTAAAAAGGATTAATTTCTATTTTTGATTAATAATTAAACGAATTACCTTAACTTAATTAAGGCTAATTTCATAGATATACAGTATATATTAAAAAATGGTTTTGTAAATCATTGTGGAGGTGTGATATAATAAATGGCAATGATAATAAATTACAACGGAATGGAATCTTTTAAGATTCAATCAGGGGACTTTGTCTTGGCTTTTAACCCTATTTCCAAAAATTCAAAACTTAAAGTCACCAGGTTCGGAGCAAACATAGCTTGTCTTAGTGTTAATCATCCTGATTTTAATGGAGTAGAACAAGTTAATTCAAAAAGCAAAGAAGCTTTTGTTATTGATGGAGCTGGTGAGTATGAAATAGAAGGTGTGTTTATTAAAGCTTTTCAATCAGTGACTGAGTATGAAGGCGAAAAAAGGATGAATACTGTTTATTCAGTTGTTTTTGATGGTATAACAATAGGGTTTATGGGTATTTTGGGTTCAAATGGTATTGATGGAGAACAGAGAGAAATTTTAAATGAAACTGATGTGCTTTTTGTTCCGATTGGAGGAGGTGATGTTTTAGATGCTGCTCAGGCTTATAAGTTAGCTGTAAAGTTAGATGCAAAAGTTATAATTCCAATGTGTTATAAAGAACACGGTGAAAAGGATGCTTTGAAAAAATTCCTAAAAGAGAGTGGAAATGGGGATGTTAAAGCTGTCAAGAAGTTAACTTTGAAAAAGAGTGATTTAACTAGTTTAGGGGGAGAAGTAGTTGTTTTAGATGAAGGTTAAAGTGTAAAATTAGGTTATGGACATCATCAAAAATCTACAAAGTAAACCAGAAAAACAAAAAAAGATTATTATGGTTTATAGTTTGATAATAATAATGTCACTGGTGGTTTTTGTTTGGTTTTTACAAATGAAAGGTTATGGTTTTTCAGAAGTAAGTGGTACTGAGTTAAAACCTCTGTCTGATTTGAAGAATGAAGTTGTAGAAGTGTATAACAATTCAGCAGAGGATATTAAGGAAATAAAAGAGCAAATGAGTGATAATATTTAATGTAATTAGACCTAATTTGTGGTATAATTGTGATAATTGATTGTTTAAATAAAAATTAATATGGCTAAGAATAAAGAAGAAAAAGAACCAGAAAATAACGATATTTCTGAGGAAGAAAAAGGAATTGTTCCAATAGAAATAAGCACTGAGATGAGAAAGTGCTATCTTGACTATGCCATGTCAGTTATTACTTCCCGAGCTCTTCCTGATGTGAGAGATGGATTAAAACCAGTCCATAGGAGGATTTTGTATGCCATGAATGATATTGGTTTAACTTCGACTGCCAAATTTAGAAAATCAGCGACAGTGGTAGGGGATGTTCTGGGTAAATATCATCCACATGGTGATTCAGCTATTTATGAAACCATGGTTAAGATGGCTCAAACTTTTGTGATGCGTTATCCATTAGTGCTTGGTCAGGGTAACTTTGGTTCCATTGATGGTGATTCGGCAGCTGCTCATAGGTATACAGAAGCAAAGATGGCTAAGATTTCTAATGAAATGCTTGGTGATTTGGATAAAGATACTGTTGATTTTGTACCTAATTATGACGGAACAAGGAAAGAACCTTTAGTTTTACCAGCAGTTGTACCTAACCTATTATTGAATGGTATCCTTGGAATTGCTGTAGGGATGGCCACGAATATCCCCCCTCACAATCTACGTGAAGTGATTGATGCTACCATTCATTTAATTGAAAATAGTAAGGCAACTACAGATGATTTACTACAGTTTATTAAAGGCCCAGATTTTCCTTTGGGTGGAATTATTTTTAACCAAGAGGATATTAAACATGCCTATTTAACTGGACGAGGAGGGGTAGTTTGTCGTGGAGAGGCTGAAATTATTGAAAATAAGGCAGGGAGGTTTCAGATTATCATTACTTCGATTCCATTTAGAGTTAACAAGGCAGAATTAATTTCTAAAATTGCTGAATTACATAGAGATAAGAGAGTCGAAGGAATTAAAGCTTTGAGAGATGAGTCTACTAAAGATATTAGAGTAGTAATTGATTTGAAAACCGGAATTAATCCTCAAAATCTCTTAAATAATTTATATAAAAAAACTCAACTAGAAGAAACTTTCCATTTTAATGCTGTTGTCTTGGTTGAAGGTATACCACAAACATTATCTTTGAAGTCAATTCTAGAGGAATTTATTTCTCATCGACGAGTAGTTGTAACTAGAAGAACACAATTCGAGTTGAGGAAAGCTGAAGATAGAGAACATATTTTACTTGGTCTCAAAATTGCTCTTGATCATATCGACGCTGTTATTAAATTGATTAGAGCATCTAAGGATGTTTCGATGGCTCGTCTTGGATTGATGAAGAAGTTTAAGTTATCAGAAAGGCAAGCTAATGCTATTTTGGAAATGAAACTTCAAAAGTTGGCTGGTTTGGAAAGGAAGAAAGTTGAAGATGAGCTCAAAGTTATCCAGGCTTTAATTAAAGACTTAAAAGCTTTGTTGAAAAGTCCTACTAAAATATTAGAAGTAATAATAGGTGAATTGAAAGAAATTAGCAGAAAATATGGTGATGAAAGAAGAACCAAAGTTGTTAAACACGGAGCTAAATCAATTTCGTTGGAAGATTTAATTGATGATGAAGAGAATGTTTTAGTGATGACAGCTGGTGGTTATGTAAAAAGAATTAATCCAGATGAATTTAAAAAACAAAGACGAGGTGGTGTCGGAGTTGTTGATCTTAACACCAAGGAAGAAGACTTTGTTACAAGATTCCTTACAACCAGTACTCACAGTGATTTATTATTCTTTAGTGATAAAGGTAAGGTTTATCAAATAAAGATGTATGAAATTCCGGAAGGAAGAAGAGCTACTAAAGGGAAGTCTATTATGAACTTTTTACCATTGGAAGATGGAGAAAAGGTTACTTCTATTTTAGCTATGCCTAAAAACATAAAGAAAGATGAAATGTCTTTAATGATGGTAACTAAAAATGGTGTTTCAAAGAAAGTTGATGCAGAAAGTTTCTATAGTGTTAGAAGAAGTGGTTTGATTGCAATTAAGCTTAGTGATGAAGATGAATTAATTTCAGCTTCATTTGTTGAGGAAGGTGATTCAGTTGTTTTGACTACGACTGAGGGTCAATCAATTCGTTTTGATCAAAAAGATATTAGAGCTATGGGTCGTTCGGCTGGTGGTGTGCGTGGTATTAAATTGAGTAAAAAAGATGATAAGGTTATAGGGGCTAACATTGTTAAAAAGGGAATAAAGGATCAAAAATTATTAGTTGTTAGTAGTAATGGTTTTGGTAAGATGACTGACATTGATGAATATAAAGTTCAGAAGAGAGGTGGTTCGGGTATTAAAACTATTAAGTTAAATTCTAAAGTCGGACAATTGATTTCTTCTAAAGTAGTTTCAGATAGTCTAGAAGAAATTGTAGCTATTTCTAAGAAAGGTCAAGTAATCAGGATTGGTTTATCAGAAGTTCCTGAATTAGGTCGTCAAACACAGGGGGTAAAATTGATGAAATTAAGAAGTGGGGATAACGTTGCTTCACTTGTTTGTCTCTAATGTAGTATAATATTTGTATGGCTTTTACTTCTCCACAAAATAATATAGATCAGTTTGGTTTAAGTAAGGGAATGTATGTAGCCGACATGGGTGCTGGTTCTGGTGCTTATGCTATTGCGGCAGCTAGAAAGGTGGGGGAGGAAGGAAAAGTAAAAGCTGTGGGGGTCCAGAAAGAACTTTTGGGAAGAATTCGTGACACAGCTGTTTCTGAGCATCTTTTTAATGTTGAAGCTATTTGGGGAGATATAGAAAAAAATGGTGGAACAAGGTTAAGAGATGAATCAATGGATGCTGTGATAATTTCTAATGTTTTGTTTCAATCAGTTGAGAAAGGAAATCTTGTTCGGGAAGCTTTTCGTATTTTAAAACCTAATAGGAAAGTTCTTTTCATAGAATGGTCAGGTTCCCATGGTGGTTTAGGCCCAATGTTAGAAGAGGTAGTTCTTCCAGATATAGCTAAAAAATTATTTACTGACAATGGATTTGAGTATGAAAAAGATATTTATGCTAGTGATAATCATTACGGTATAATTTTTAGAAAAAAGACGACATCTTCAGGAGTAAAAGTTGAAGTTAAGTCTGAAGAAGTTAAACCTGATTAATTCTTTTATATAAATTATTGTGTCAAAATTCCAAATTATCTTAATAACGGTTTTTTCTATCTTTATTGCGGTTGGTGTTATTTTGTTTGCGACTGCAGGAGGTGGTAATGATCCAAGTAAGTTAGTTGGTAATGTTGCTATTTGGGGAACAGTTGATCAATCAATTATGGATGGTTTACTTTTAAATTTGTCTACTTTGGATAAAAGTTTTAAAGGTGTTACTTATGAAGAAAAAGATGAACAAAATTTTGATATGATTTTGGTTGAAGCAATTGCTTCTGGTTCTGGTCCTGATCTTTTTATGTTGCCACAATCTGAAATACTTAAAAAACAAAATAAGATAACAGCTATTCCTTATCAAAGTTTTTCTGAAAGAGATTTTAAAAATTATTTTATAGAAGAAGCTGAACTTTATTTAAGAGAGGATGGTATTTTAGCTTTACCTTTTATGGTGGATCCTCTCGTAATGTATTGGAATAGAAGTTTGTTTACAGGAGCCGGTGTGGCTCAACCTCCACATTTATGGGACGAATTTTTTGTTTTAGCTAAAAAGATAACCAAGATGGATGAATTTAAAAATCTTTCTTTGAGTGCTGTGTCTTTTGGTGAGTTCGTTAATGTTGATCATGCTAAGGAAATCTTAGCAACTTTGATTATGCAGTCTGGCAACCCAATTGTTTTTAGAGATACTGAAGATAAAATAAATGTTTCGTTACGTGATATTTATGATAGTAATACTACTCCAACTGAGTCAGCTTTGAGATTTTTTACTGAATTCTCTAATCCTATTAAAGAAACATATTCTTGGAATAGAGCTATGGATGATTCCAAGATTGCTTTTCTGTCTGGAGATTTAGCAATTTATTTTGGTTTTGCTAGTGAACTGAAGGATATAAAATTAAAAAATCCTAATTTGAATTTTGATATTGCCTATATGCCTCAGACAGAAAATCTTAAAAATAATGTAACCTTTGGAAATATGCAGGCCTTAGCTCTTAGCCGAGGAAGTAAAAATATAGCAGGAGCTTTTAGTGTTATGACAAATTTGATTAAAGATGAATCATTGATTTATCTTAATCAACTGACTGGCTTGCCTCCCGTTTCTAGAACTTTATTATCTCAAGGTGTAATAGATCCTGACCAAGAAATTCTTTTCCAATCAGCACTTTCATCGAAAGGTTTTCTTGATCCGGATGATGAAGATACTAATTTAATTTTTCAGGATATGGTAGAGGCAGTGGTATCTGGTAGAAGGAATTATAGTGAAGCTGTGTCTTGGGCTAACTCTGAGTTAGAGGCATTAATAAAATAATATATGAAAAAAACGATTACAAATTTAACAGCTTTTATTTTAATTTTTACACCGTTGTTTGCTTCTGCTACTCTTGTAACCTGTGGAAATGAAGGTCAAGCAGCCTGTGGTTTTACGGATCTTATTATTTTGGTAAAGAGTTTACTTACCTATATCCTTGTTATTGCAGCTCCGTTGGCATCTATAATGTTTGCCTATGCTGGATTTATTTACATGACTTCTCAAGGTAATTCTAGTAAAAGGACTAAAGCTAATCAAATTTTTACTAATGTTGGAATAGGTTTATTTTTCATAGCTGGAGCTTGGTTGATTGTTAAAGCTGTGATAGTTGGTTTAGGAGCTGACAGCACTAGTTATTTAGATCTTTAATAAATTAAATTATTTCTCATGATTAAAAAAAACTTTAATAGAATAAAATATTTAGCGACTTATTTAGCTTTGTTTTTACCATTTGGTTTTGTGAAAGGAGAAGATGCTGTTATTATTCCAGTAAAATTAGACAATCCAATTAAAGCAGAGTCATTTGAAGCATTGGTTACGGCTATTTTGGAAGTGGTGGTTGCTATTGGAACACCAATAGCTATTTTGGCTATTATCTATTCTGGTTTCTTATTTGTAAAAGCACAGGGTAAACCGGAAGCTTTAAAAACAGCTAGAGAGGCTCTTATTTGGACAATTGTGGGAGTGGCTGTTTTGTTGGGGGCAAGATTATTGGCAACTGTGATACAAGGAACTATTACAGGTTTAGGAGCTTGATTAATTTAGTTGATAATAAAAAAAAGGG
>CAYLHD010000005.1:0-9469 GCA_964383545.1 uncultured Candidatus Saccharibacteria bacterium
TTATTTATTTGACATTTAAGGTAGTTTAGAGTAATATATGTTCAGTAGTTTACCGATCTATTGAGTTCTGACTTAAGGAATAAATTATAAGTGAAGTATATATTTACCTTCAAAAATACGGTGCGTGTTTTTTGTTGGTATTTCTGTATTTTTAATAATAATATTGTCCATTGAGTGGACGTAGTTATGTAAAAAAAAGTAGTTTATTATTTTATAGTCAATCGTAATGTGCGAGACCTGTCTACTAGCAGAGTTCTATCTCAGCATATTTAAGGCTTTAGGAGTTTTTATGTTTAATAAGCAAGCAGACTCCATAAGTTAATATTTAGAAGTAGAAGGAAGGAGTTATTTATTTATTTATTTAAAAAACTAAGCTTTAATATGGATACATCTAAAAAACCCCGAGAGAAGAAGTATTTTAAAAAATTTAGAAAATCTCGAGTGGAACTACCTAACTTGGTAGAATCACAATTAATATCCTACGAGAAATTTGTTAAAGAAGGTATAGATGGAGTTTTAAAAGAGTTTTCTTCAATTGAAGATTATTCTGGAAAAAAATTCAAAATGGAATTTTTGAACTATCAGTTTATCAAACCTGAATATGATGAATTCTATGCTAAAAGTAACAAGAAATCTTATCAAGCAACTATTAAAGCGAATGTTAAGTTAACTAATAAAGCTTTAAAGATAGAAAAAGAACAGGAAATCTTCTTGACTGATTTTCCTATGATGACTGAACATGGAACTTTCATTATTAACGGAGTAGAGAGAGTTGTTGTTCCTCAGCTATCAAGGTCTTTTGGTATGTTTTTTACAGTTCAAGAATTGAAAGGTAATCGATGTTTTGGAACAAAGATTATTCCCTATAGAGGAGCTTGGATAGAAATAGATTCAGAGCCAGATGGTTTAGTTTACGTAAAGATAGACAGAAAAAGAAAATTTCTAATTAGCACTCTATTAAGAGTAGTTGCTCCAGAAGGAACTGACATAGTTAAACTTTTTAAAGATAAAGAGACCAAAGCTATGATTCAGGAAGCTATTGAAAATGATCCAGCCAAAAACGCAAATGAGTCATATATAGAAATTCATCGTAGATTAAGAGATGGTGAGTTAACCACAGCTGGACATGCTAAGGCTTTTGTGGACGGAGTGATGAGTGAAGAAAAATATGACTTACATAAAGTAGGAAGATTTTACTTTAACCAGAGATTTAATAAGTCTCTTGATAAGAAAGAATTAGAAAGGAAGACTATCTCTGCTAATGATTTAGTAACTCTAATTGAACACATTGTTGAATTGAATAGAACTCCTGGTGCTACAGAAGATGATATTGATCATTTGGGTTCAAGACGATTAAGATATTTTGGTGAAATGGTTCAGCAAAAATTTAGAGTAGGAATGTATCAAGTTAAAAGAAATGTTCAAGATAGAATGTCTATTATTGGTGTGGATGTAACTTTGCCAATGCAATTAATCAATCCACGTCCTTTACAGGCTAGAATTAAAGAATTTTTTGCAACCAACCAGCTTTCACAATTTATGTTACAGGATAATATTTTGGCTGAATTGGAACATCTAAGGACAGTGTCTGCTTTAGGACCGGGAGGCTTAGTTCGTGAAAGAGCTGGAATTGAGGTACGTGATGTGCATCCTTCTCACTATGGAAGAATTTGTCCAATTCAAACACCGGAAGGTCAGAATATTGGTTTGATTCTGCATTTAGCTAACTATGCTAAAGTGAATGAGTTTGGAATGATTGAAACACCCTATGCTAAAGTGAAGAATGGAAAAATAACTAACGAGATTGTTTATCTAAATGCAGCTGATGAAGAGACACTTAATATTGCTGATGCGACTATTGATTATGACCCTGAAACTAATGTGATATCTGGTGACGTAGTTGAAGTAAGAATTGGAGGTCATCCAGGAATAGTGGAAAGAAAAAAGGTTGATTTAATTGATGTTTCAACTCAACAGGCTTTTTCAGTAGCGACTTCAATGATTCCTTTCTTGAACCATGATGATGCTAACAGAGCTTTGATGGGATCCAACATGCAGAAGCAGTCAGTGCCTTGTATTATTCCAGAAGCACCTCTTGTAGCTACAGGGATTGAAGAAAAAGCAGCTCGTGATTCTGGAAGATTGATTTTAGCTAGAGAGGCAGGAACAGTTACTTATGTTGATTCTAATTTAATTAGAATTAAGGGAAAGAAAAAAGAAGAAGAGTATAGGTTAGTAAGTTTTATGAGAACTAACAACTTTTCAGCTTTAAGCCATCGACCGATTGTTGATTTAAATCAGAAAGTTAAAAAAGATGATATTTTAGCAGACACATCTTCTACGGATGGTGGTCAGATTGCGATAGGTCAAAATATTTTAATAGCCTTTATGTCTTGGTATGGTTTCAATTACGAGGATGCTATTATTATTTCTGATCGTTTAGTTAAGAAAGATAAATTTACCAGTGTTTATGTTGAAGAGTTTGTTGAAGACGTACGAGATACTAAATTAGGAGAAGAAGTTACTACCCATGATATTCCAAATGTCGGAGAAGCTAAATTAAAAAATCTAGATGAGGACGGAATTATTCGGGTGGGAGCAGAAGTTAATCAAGGAGATATTTTAGTAGGTAAAATTACACCCAAAGGGGAAACTCAGTTAACTCCTGAAGAGAGATTATTGAAATCAATTTTTGGTGAGAAAGCTCAAGATGTTAAGGATACCTCTTTAAGAGTGAAAGGTGGAAAAAGAGGGTTTGTTAAAAGTGTTAAAGTATTTTCAAGAGCTAGTGGAGAAATTAATGAACCTGGAGTTATCAAAAGGATTTATGTAGAAATTGCTCATCTAAGGAATGTGTCTGTTGGTGATAAATTATCAGGAAGACATGGTAACAAAGGAGTTGTTTCTAGAATTTTACCTCAAGAGGATATGCCTTATATGGCAGATGGAACTCCTATTGATATTATTCTTACACCGTTGGGAGTACCTTCTCGTATGAACCTAGGACAGATTTTAGAATTACATTTAGGTATGGCAGCTCACTCTTTGGGTTACCAAGCCATTGTCCCACCTTTTGCTGGAGCGACTGAAGATGAAATTAAAGATGAATTGGAGAAAGCTGGATTGAATAGAAATGGAACCATGACACTTTATGATGGATTGACTGGAGAATCTTTTGATCAAGATATAGCCGTTGGTTATATGTATATGCTTAAACTTCATCATATGGTGGAAGATAAAATGCATATGCGATCAGTTGGACCCTATTCTTTAATTAATCAACAGCCTTTGGGAGGAAAAGCACAGAAAGGAGGTCAAAGATTTGGAGAAATGGAAGTCTGGGCATTGCTTGGTCATGGAACAGCTTATATTTTAAGAGAAGTATTAACAATCAAGTCAGATGATATCGTTGGTCGGTCAGCTGCCTTTGATGCAATTGTTAAAGGTAAAAAAATTCCTGAACCAAATATTCCTGCATCGTTCAATGTATTATTAAATAACCTGCGTGGTTTAGCTTTAGATATAGATTTAAACAAAGAAGCAAAATAATCTTTACTTAAAATTAACTATAAAAAATATGTCAGAAAATAATAATAAATCATCAGATAAAAGCGGGTTCTATTCAACAGATTTTGATAATATCACTTTGAAATTAGCTTCACCTGAAAAAATTTTACAATGGTCTCATGGTGAAATTAAGAAACCAGAAACTATTAACTATAGAACTCAACGAAGTGAAAAAGAAGGTCTGTTCGATGAAAAGGTGTTTGGTCCTGATAAAGACTACGAATGTTATTGTGGAAAATATAAAGGGATTAGATATAAAGGAATAGTTTGTGAAAAATGTGGGGTTGAAATAACTCGTTCCATTGTTCGTCGAGAAAGAATGGGACATATTGAATTGGCCGTACCAGTTTCTCACATTTGGTTTTTGAAATCCATTCCATCTAGGATTGTTTTAATACTTGATATAACAGCAGCTAACTTGAGAAAGGTAGTTTATTTTGCTGGTTATATTGTTACAAAGATAAACGAAAGCGAAAAGAAAAGAATTTTAAGTGAAGTTGAAACTGAATATAAGATTAAAGTTAAAAGCTTTAAGACCGATAAAGATAAAGAAAAAATAAAGGAACTATTAATGAATGTAAAGAGAGATATTGATGAAATTCAGTTAGGAGTAGTTTTTGACGAACTTACCTATAATAGATTTTCCTTGAAATACGGAGCTATGTTTGAAGCTGGTATTGGAGCAGAAGCTATTTATAATATTTGTAAACAAATTAATTTAGAAAAATTAAAAGAAGAGTTACTTAACGGTTTAGTAAAAGCTGGTTCTATAAAATCAGCTAAACTTAACAAGAGATTAGGATTGGTAGATTCTTTAATTAGATCTAATACTAGACCAGAGTGGATGTTCTTAACTCGTATTCCAGTAATTCCTCCAGCTTTGCGACCAATGGTAGTTTTAGGTGGTGGAAGACATGCTACTTCTGATGTAAATGATTTATATAGAAGAGTAATAAACAGAAATAACCGATTGAAGAAGTTGCAAGAAATTAATGCACCAGATGTTATTTTAAGAAATGAGAAAAGGATTTTGCAGGAAGCCGTTGATTCTTTATTGGATAACTCTATTCGTTATTCAGGATCTTCTTCTGCAATGAGTTCAGCTCAAAGACGACCATTGAAATCTTTGTCAGATAACTTGAAAGGTAAGCAAGGTTTGTTTAGACAAAACCTTCTAGGAAAACGAGTTGATTATTCAGGTAGGTCAGTTATTGTGGTTGGTCCATATTTGAATTTAGATCAATGTGGTTTGCCTAAATATATGGCATTGGAATTATTCCGACCATTTGTTATCTCAAGAATTTTGAAAGATGAATTAGCTCATAATATAAAATGGGCCGGACGATTGATCGAAGAAGGTGGTCCAGAAGTGTGGGCTATTTTGGAAGATGTAATTAAAGATAAATATGTGTTGCTTAACAGAGCACCAACATTACACCGTTTGGGTATTCAAGCTTTTCGACCATTGTTAATAGAAGGAATGGCTATTCAAGTTCACCCTTTGGTATGTTCAGCTTTCAATGCTGACTTCGATGGTGATATGATGGCTGTTCATTTACCTTTAACTAGAAAGGCTCAAAAAGAAGCTGGAGAAATAATGGCAGCAGATAAAAATATATTGAAACCAGGAACTGGTAGTCCAATTGTTGATCCTAAAATGGATATGGCTTTAGGTTGTTATTGGATGACTAAAGTGATTGAGGAAGATAAAGAAGATAAAAGGGATATGAAGTTTTTTGCCAGTGTGAACGATGCTATTACTGCTTGTGATTTTGGTATTACTAGTTATAGAACTTTAGTTAAAGTTCTGGCTACAGATGGTCCAAAGTATGCTCAGTTTAAAGGTGAAATATTTGAAACAACAGCTGGTAGATTGTTGTTTAATAGTATTATGCCCAAAGATTATCCTTTCATAAATGCTGAAGTTGGTAAGAAAGATATTTCTAGAATAACCAATGATTTGATTAAAAAGTATGGAATGAGAAATGTAGCACCTGTTCTAGGTAAAATAAAAGATTTCGGATTTAAATACGCTACTATGTCAGGAATTACTTGGGGAATTGATAATGTGAGAATTCCTGAAACTAAATATGATGTAGTTGGTGAATCTAAAGATAAATCAAGTGAAGTTTGGGATCAATATAATGAAGGTTTGTTAAGTAAAGATGAAAGAAAGAGAAAAAATATTGAAATTTGGCATGCTACCAAAGATGAATTGGAAGGTCTTATTCCTGAAACATTGGATAAACAAGGTTCTGCTTATAATATGTGGATCTCTGGAGCGAGAGGTTCTTTAGGTCAATTTACCCAAATGGCTGGAATGAGAGGTCTTATTCAGAATACAGCCGGTGAGACTATTGAGACACCGGTTATCTCTTGTTTGAAAGAAGGATTAACTCCGATTGAATATTTTACTACTACTCACGGTTCTAGAAAAGGTTTAGCTGATACTGCTTTGAATACAGCTAAGGCTGGTTATTTAACTAGAAAGTTATTTGATGTAGCTCAGGATGTAGTTATTACCGAAGCTGATTGTGGAACGAAAAATTATATTACTCTTAAAAAAGAGTCATTGTCTGGGATAGAAATCTCTTTAGCAAAAAATATTATTGGAAGAGTTCTAGCTAAAAAGGTAGAAGACAAAGATGGTAAAGTGATTTTTAAAAAAGATCATTTAGTTACAGAAGATGATGCTAAAGCTATTGAAGATGCTGGAATTGAAGCTGTTGATGTTAGGTCGCCAATGACTTGTGGTACTTTCCGAGGGATTTGTCAGAAATGTTACGGAAAGGATCTGGGTACCAATGAATTGATTGATTTAGGTGAAGCTGTAGGAACTATTGCTGCTCAAGCTATTGGAGAACCTGGTACACAGTTGACCATGAGAACTTTCCATACTGGTGGTACTGCTTCTGTAGGAGGTGATATTACTCAAGGGTTACCAAGGGTAGAAGAAATTTTTGAAAGAAGAATTCCTAAATCAGTGGCAACTATGAGCCGTATCAATGGAACAGTTACAGATTTTGTTGAGACAGCTAAAGAAAGAAAACTTACTCTTATGCCTGATGTTGATAGTCGTTCAGCTACTGCTAAAGGTAAACAACAACTTGATTATATTATTCCTTATAACAGAGTCTTGTTAGTTGGAGTAGGTGATAAAGTAAAGAAAGGTGATATTTTGACAGATGGTTCTGCTGACATTGCTGAGTTGTTTAAGTATGCTGGAAAAGAAGCCGCTAGGGAATATATCATTAAAGAAACTATTAAGATTTATGAATTACAGGGAGCTTCAACTGCTAGAAAACATATTGAGGTTATTATTAAACAAATGATGTCTCGAAGAAAGATCAAATCATCCGGAGGAACTGCTTTGGCTGTGGGTAAAATAGTAGAAGATACTTTGTTGGATAGAGAAAATAAGATTGCTAAAGAAAATGGTTTGGAAGAAGCTAAAGGAGAATCTTTAGTGTTAGGAATAACAGAAACATCTTTAACTAGAGAAAGTTTCTTATCTTCTGTATCTTTCCAAAATACTACTAAAATGTTAATTAATTCATCAATTAATGGTGCCAAGGATAAGTTGGTTGGATTAAAGGAAAATATTATTATTGGACGGTTAGTACCAGCTGGCTCAGGTTTTAAAGGTAGTAAGAAATGGGAGATGATTGAAGCTGTTGGAGAAACTGATGAAGAAGGAAAAAAGAATTAAGTATAGGAAAGGTTTTGTTTTGAGTTTAAGGTCTTCAACACTATAATTGTTATGGATAACGTTGAAAAAATAAAAGATCACTTGAACATTGAGGATGTGATTGGGTCTTATATTAAGTTAGAGAAATCTGGCTCAAATTCAAGAGCTTGTTGCCCTTTTCATAATGAGAAGACACCTTCTTTTTTTGTATCTCCCTCCAGAGGAACCTATAAATGTTTTGGTTGTGGAGAAGGAGGAGATATTTTTTCTTTTGTGGAGAAGTTTGAAGGAGTTGATTTCAAAGGAGCTTTAAAGATTTTAGCAGAAAAAGCTGGAATAACCTTAGAGAAAGAAGATCCTAAAAAAACAAGTGAAAGGAAAAGAATTTATGATGTTTTGGAAAAGGCTACTCAGTACTTTGAAAATAATTTAAAGAAAAACAAACCAGCAATAGAGTACCTAAAGAAGAGAGGTGTGACCGATCAAACTATTCAAAGGTTTAGATTGGGTTTCGCAGATGAGGAATGGCAAAATTTGTACGAATTTTTAAAGAAGAATTTATATACAGATAAAGAGATTGAAAAAGCTGGTTTAATTAAGAAGAAGGATAAGGGTAGTGGTTTTTATGACCGATTTAGGAAAAGGATTATTTTTCCTTTGTTTGATAATTCAAATCAACCAATTGCTTTTTCTGGGAGGTTCTTTGGAAAAGAAGATAAAAATGGTTATGTGATGGCTAAATATTTGAATAGTCCAGAGACTATTTTGTTTAGTAAATCTAATGTTCTCTACGGGTTTAATTATGCTAAGGGAAAAATAAGGAAGAATGATTTTTCAATTTTAGTAGAGGGACAAATGGATTTAATTACCTGTCATCAAGCTGGTTATGATAATACTGTGGCTAGTTCAGGGACGGCTTTAAGCCGTGGACATCTTCTTTTGTTAAAAAGACTTTCAGAAAGAGTAGTTATTGCTTTTGATGGTGATGAAGCTGGTTTTTCTTCTGCTTGTCGTGCTACTAAAATTGCTTTGGCTGAAGGGATGGATGTACGATTAATGGAAATTCCCGATGGTCTTGATCCAGCTGATTTTATTTTAAAAGATAAGCAGGGTTGGCAAAAAGCTCTTAAGGAGGCTAAACATATTATTGACTTTTATTTAAACAAATTAATTCTGGAAATAGAAGATAAGCGAAAGCTAGGTAGAGCTGTTCAAGAGAAAGTTTTACCGTTTGTGGCTTTGGTAGAAAGTGAAATTGGCAAAGCTAATTTTGTGGAGGAAATTGCTGATAAATTAGGAGTTCCCAGTAAGGTTATTTGGAAAGATCTTGAAAAGATTAAAAATACTGATTTTACTAATTCGGTACAATCAAATTTAAGTAATAATTTGAATAAATTGAAAGTTAAAGACAAAAAAAATCGTAAACATAAGATATTAAGACAAATTTCAGGTATCTATTGGTGGCAAAAAGGTTTTAAAGAGCCTGTTATAGATTTAAATGAATTTGAGAAAGATATTAAAGAGATTATTGGGGAAGATATTTTTGGAAAAATAAAAGATCTTAATGAAGACATAAAAAATGAGATTATTTTTGAAGTAGAAATTTTATATGGTGATCTAGAAGACACCAAGTCAAAGATTAAAGAGTTATTTAAAAATTTAAAAATTGAATTATTGGAAGAAGAGATAAAAAAAATTAATTTTGAATATAAAAAGGCTGAAAAAGAAGGTAATACCAAGTTAGCCTTAAAAAAATTAAAAGATTATAGTGAATTGTCGAAACAAAAAAGTAAATTATTAATGTTATAGACTATTATTAAGAATAAAATTATTAGCAAAACTAAGAGTTAAATTTTGTTTAATAGGTTAAAAATATGCCAAAGATAACTAAAAAAAAGGTGGTGACTAAAAAGAAAGTTGTCAAAAAGAAGAAAGTTTCTGTTAAGACTGCAAAGAAAGAAGTAGTTAAGAAAACTGTCAAAAAATCTCCCAAAAAAGTTATTGCTAAAAAAAAGGTTCTAGTAAAGAAAAAACCTGTTGTAACAAAGAGTAAATCTACAAAAAAGGTTAAAGTTGCTTCTTTGGTAACTCTCAAGGGAGGTAAGAAAGTTAGAAAGATAGGTAAATTGACCAAAGCCCAAAAGAGAGAGACTGAAGCAGAAAATAAAATTGAGAGGTTAGTAAATAAGGGTAAAGAAACTGGTTTTATAACCT
>CAYLHD010000005.1:9569-12394 GCA_964383545.1 uncultured Candidatus Saccharibacteria bacterium
GAAAATAAAATTGAGAGGTTAGTAAATAAGGGTAAAGAAACTGGTTTTATAACCTTTGATCTTATTTTAAAAGAGTTTCCTTTTGTTGAAAATGATATCTTCTTTTTAGAAGAGCTTTACGATAAATTTGATAAGATGGGGATTGACGTGCTTGAAAATAAAGGTATTTTAGATATGAATACGGAAGAAATATTAAAGAAGACTGATAAGTACGATCGTACTTCCAATGATTCTATTCAGATGTATCTTAAAGAAATTGGTAGATATGAACTTTTGACTCAAGCTCAAGAGAGATCTTTGGCACAAAGAATTGAAAGAGGTGATGAAGAAGCTAAGAATTTACTGGCTCGAGCCAATCTAAGATTAGTGGTGTCTATTGCAAAAAAATATATGGGAAGAAGTTCAGATTTGACCTTGCTTGATTTAATTCAAGAAGGAAGTTTAGGTTTGTTTAAGGCTGTGGAGAAGTTTGATTGGACGAGAGGTTTTAAATTTTCCACCTATGCGACTTGGTGGATTCGTCAAGCAATAACACGTGCTTTAGCTGATCAATCAAGAACAATTCGAATTCCTGTTCATATGGTAGAGACTATTGCTAAATATAAGCAAACTGTAAGAAAATTATCACAGGAGTTAGGAAGGAATCCTTTACCTGAGGAAATTTCTGTAGAAATGGATTTGACAGTTGAAAAAGTTCATAACATTTTAAGAATTGATCGAAGAATTGTTTCTTTGGAAAATCCAATTGGAGGAGAAGACGGAGATCGAAAGTCGACTCTTGAAGATTTTACACCTGATGATAAGATTGATTCACCTGAACAAAAAGTTTCCCAAAGGATTTTAGCAGATCAAATTAGAGATGTGTTAAATGATTTATCTTTTAAAGAGAAAAAGATTTTGGAAATGAGAAATGGAATAGGAGATGGAGTTTATTGTACTCTAGAAGAAGTTGGTAGAGAATTTGGAGTAACCCGGGAAAGAATTCGTCAGATTGAGGCTAAAGCTCACGAAAAAATTAGACAAAATGAAAAGATTAATCGTTTACGTGATTTTGATTTTTAAATAGTTTTATTAAGAAGTAAAGTTTTTTGGTGAATAGAATTTTGCCAGGGTTGAACCTCTAAATAATCTCCAAATAGAAAAACTTTTATTTTATTAGGTTTTACAGGTATACTTGGCTGATATAAAGTTTTTATTAGTTTAAGTTAATTATTACAATGAATAAAATATTTAAGATTAGTTTATTAATGTTACTTTTGTTAGGAACATATTCTTTAACAAATAGTGTTTCAGCGGCTGATTGTGCTCAAGAAGGAGAGAAAATAGATTTGGCTTTTGAAGGAGAGAGATGTTGCGAGGGTTTGGTGGCAGAAAGTGTTTGTAACGGAGAAGGTACTTGTGTTCTTTCTGCAAGGATTTGTAGAAAGGAAGTTTTACCTGGTTCTATCGGAGGAGAAGGAAGAGGAACAATAGTTGGGTCTCCAGTAACCCCTGATTCTGATGGAAAAGTGATTGATTCTACAACAGACGCAGGAACTATAGGTTCTGGTCCTGATGGAGAGGTGATTAACCCTCCAACAGGAATAAGATCTACTACTACTCCTATGCAGGTTAGAACAACTTCAACTGTAATAGAATACAATGTTAATAAGACTGGTAGTACTCCTGGAGAAACATCAACAACTATGATAATGGTCAAGAGATTAGAAGAAAATCAAGCTCAAACTATGGAGATGACTATTGAAAGTGAAGCTCCTACTACAGGTGATCATGAACCTTTTAAAGGTGATTCAGATAAAGGGACTGGTTCAAACATAAACAGTTTCTTAATAACAGAAGGTGGAACTGAAGTGAAGACTTCTAATACTGTTACTGTTAGAGAAGCAAGAATGTATATGGAAACTTCTACAGGAGAAGAAAGAGAAGTTAAAATGATGCCTTCTCAGGTCACAGAAGTTGTTGCAGGACAACTAAATTTAAAGAATTACAGTATAGAATTAAAAAATATAAAAGAAGGTAACACCGAAGGTGAAAAACCTGTTTATATTGTGAGTGGTAAAAAGGAAGTTAGAATGTTTGGTTTGTTCAAGATTGAAATGACAACAGAAAGCCAAATAAACACTGAGACTGGAGAGGTGGAAGAAACAGCTACACCTTGGTGGAGTTTTCTAACTAGAGGTTAAAAATAACCTTTTTAGAATATTAAAAAACCTGCAAAAATTATTTGCAGGTTTTTTAGTTATTTAATCTCTATTTAATAATTTTATAAAAGAATATAGGATGATTGTTACTACTAAATAAAATAGGTAGTTAAAAAGAAAGTAGTGATAAAGACTACCAAAGTTAATAATCCACTCATTGATGGGTATATTGTCGACTACATCTTTGATTTGGTGATTTAAAAGGGGATAGGGCCAACCATGAAGAGTACTCATGACAGTTCCTCCGATTTTAATTTTAGTAATAAATAAGGAGAGAGTAATTAAAATAAAAGGGGTAAGCAAGATAGTTTTGATATCAATGTTTGGTTTTTTTAGAGATATTTCTGTGGAAGGTCTAGTAATATTTTTTCTGTGAGTAATTGGTCTAGAAGTTGATTTACTTCGGGAGTCTGCCTGTCGGTGAGGTATGTTTAGATCTTCGGAGGTTGGACCTCCGAAGATTGGAATCTCAAAAGTTTTTGGTGTTTTATCTTTTTTGAAATCAATTAGTTTTTGTTGTCGTTCCATTTCTTCCTTATAGTAATTGATGATATTTTCAAAGAAATTTTTAGGAGCTTTTTTAACTTTACCATTTAAAGCAGCTTTCTCCCTCTTTTTCTCGTT
>CAYLHD010000005.1:12494-28246 GCA_964383545.1 uncultured Candidatus Saccharibacteria bacterium
TAGGAGCTTTTTTAACTTTACCATTTAAAGCAGCTTTCTCCCTCTTTTTCTCGTTAAGGAAGATACTTATGAATATAAAAATGATAATTGGGATAATTTCCATAGAAAAATTATAGCATATTTATTGAGAGGTATAACTTCTTTTTTTTGTGTATTTAGGCAAAAACAGATTAATGATATAATACTAATATGAAAATAGGGAAATTTGAAACTGAATATAAGCGTTTAAATCCTAACCAAAAGAAGGCAGTGGATACGGTGGAAGGGACTGTGATGGTGGTGGCTGGTCCTGGAACAGGCAAAACTCAGATTTTAAGTCTCCGGATAGCTAATATCTTAAAGAAGACTGATACTGAACCGGAAAATATTTTAGCGTTAACTTTTACCAATGCAGGGGTTTATTCCATGAGGAAAAGATTGGCGGAAATTATTGGTTCAGAGGCCTATCGAGTAAATATTTTTACTTTTCATAGCTTTTGTGAAGCCTTGGTGGGTGAATATGGAGAAGAATACCAATATATTTCAGGAGCGAAACTCATTTCTCCTGTAGAACAATTACAAATATTTGAAGAGATTATTGAACAAGGTGATTTTAAATTGTTGCGACCCTGGGGGGATGTTTCTTATTATGTTAATTATTTACCATCGGCAATTGGTGAATTGAAAAGAGAAGCCATGACCGTGGATAGGTTAAGGAAAGTGTTGAAGAAAGAAGAAAAAGATTTTTCACAAATTGAAGATCTTTACCATGAAAAAGGGAGATGGGCTGGTCAGATGAAAGGAGACTATAAGAAGTTAGAAAAGAATATTAATAAGAATAAAGAGTTGGCAGATGTTTATGAAGAATATCAAAAAGAATTAAGGGCTAATAAATTGTATGATTATGATGATGTGATTTTGGAAACTATTAAAGCCATGGAGACCAGTAATGAATTTTTGTTATCTCTGCAGGAAAAGTATCAATATATTTTAGTGGATGAACATCAGGATACTAATAATTCTCAGAATAAGATATTGGAATTGATGTCTGATTATTTTGATAGACCTAATTTATTTATTGTGGGAGATGAGAAGCAAGCAATTTATCGTTTTCAAGGGGCTTCATTGGAAAATTTTATGTTTTTTAAAGAAAAGTATCAGGATGTGATGACTGTGGATTTACTTGAAAATTATCGTTCTACACAAACTATTTTAGATAGTGCTCAAAGTTTAATGAAGACAAACATTGTAGACTCCTCAGAGTTTAGTGAAGATTCGGGTTTAAAGTCAGTGGTGGGTGGAAAAGGGAGTGAAATTTCACTTTATCCTTTTTCTGAAAAAGACTTTGAATTGAGATTTTTGGCGGAGGATATTAAAGCTAAAATAAAAGCAGGAGTAAATTTGAATGAGATAGCTGTTTTTTACAAAAATAATAATGAAGTGTTTGATATTGTAAGAGTATTAGAAAAAGAAGGAATATCGTTTGTAATTGAATCAAAGCAGGATATGTTGGCAGATTCAAACATTTTGAAAATTGTGTTGTTAATTAAGACAGTGAATAGTTTGGGGAATAACACTTTGTTGGGGCAGGCTCTCTTTGTTGATTTTCTAGGGATTGATAGTTTGGATATTTACAAATTGGTTTTGTTTAGTCAAAAAAACAAAAAGGGTTTGTTTGATTGTTTAAGTTCGGAAAAGTTGTTGAAAGAAGCTCAGGTGGGGGATTGGGAAAAAATGTTGGATCTCTATAAAAAAATAGAAGGGTGGAAGAAGTCGGCTATGAATAAGGATTTGGTAACTTGTTTGGAAGAAATGATTTATCAATCAGGCTATTTTGAAAATGTTTTGCAATCGACTGATTCAGCAGATGAATTAAATAAGATTAATAAATTTTTTGATGAAGCTAAAAAGTTTGCTCAGGAGAAAGCTAATTTAAAGTTGGCTGACTTCGTTAAGTATTTAGAGTTATTAGAGAATTATAATTTATCTATTAAGACAAGAAGTAATGATTTATTTAAGGGTGTTCGTTTAATGACAGCTCATGGAGCCAAGGGCTTAGAGTTTGATGTGGTTTATATAACCAATGCTGTAGATAAACATTGGGGGAATAAGGTGTCTAGAAGTAAGTTTAAATTACCTGTAAACAGTTTGAAGCAAGATAATGATGACGAAAGAAGATTGTTTTTTGTAGCCATAACTAGAGCGAGGAAAGAAGTGATAATTACCTATGCGGGTAGGAAAGTGGACGGAAGGGATCAAATGCCTTCACAGTTTTTGGCAGAGATTGATGCCCAGTTTATTAAAGAAAAAGATGTTAGTGATTTGGAAGCTGGTTTTATAAAAATTTTACAGGGGTCCGACCCCTGTAAAAAAGAACAGGGGTCTAATTTAAAGAATAAAGATTATTTAAATAAATTATTCTTGCAAAGAGGATTAAACGCAACGGCGGTGAATAATTATTTAAAATGTCCTTGGGCTTATTTTTTCAATAATCTAATTAGAATACCAAGAGCCTATAATAAAAATATGGCCTATGGAAATGTTATCCATAAAACCATGGAGGAATTTTTTGAAAAGCTTAAAGCAGGAAAGAAGACCAGTAAGAAAATGTTTTTAGATATTTTTAAAGAAAATGTTGAGAAAGGTTTTTTAGTGGAGAGTGATAAAGAGGAAGTTTTGGAAAAAGGAGAAAAATCTTTGAGTGGTTATTATGATAAATATAACGAAGGTTGGAAGAAGGAGATTTTAAATGAATTGAGTATTAAGGGGGTGCTATTGGAAGCGGTTGGAGAGGAAATTACTTTATCTGGTAATTTGGATAAAGTGGAGATTTTGGAGGGAGATAGGGTTAAAGTTATTGACTATAAAACAGGTAAAATTCGCTCTAGGAATGTTTTAGAAGGAAAAACGAAGAATGCCACAGGGGACTACAAAAGACAGCTTATTTTCTATAAACTATTGTTAGATAAATATAATAAAGGACAGTATAAGATGACGGAGGGAGAGATTAATTTTATTGAACCAAATAATAATGGACAGTATAAAAAGGAATTATTTGAGATTAGTTCAGAGGAAGTTGAAGAATTAGAGGAAATAGTGAAAAATATTACTAAAGAGATTTTAGATCTATCATTTTGGGACAAAAAGTGTGACAACAAGGATTGTGAGTTTTGTAAGTTGAGGGAAGCCATGGAGTAGGGTATAATCTGCTTTAGATATATGGCTAATCAGGAACTTATTGATTTTATAATCAAACAAAAAGAGTTAAAGAGATCCCCTCATGAAATTAGGGAGATGTTGATTGATAATGGTTGGGACGATGTGGAAATAAATAAAGCCTTTCATGATTTAACTAATCCTTCGCTGTTAAATGATTTATTAAAAAATAAAAAGTCCATAATAACTATTGGAACAATAGTTTTACTAATTGGATTAAGTTTAATATTTAGAAGTCAATTAGAAACATTATTTTTAGCTATGACTGTTAAGGTTGAAAAACCGGCTGTAATAATTGATGAACAAAAAGCAGATGAGAGTAACACTTTGGGGGAGATAGGGACTACAACCCCAGATTTGGCTGAAGAAAATATGGGGGGAGAAAATCCAGCGCTAGCAAAGGATTTAGGTCTTAGTCCAAAAGAATCATATACAGAAATGAAAGGAGCTTTCGACAAAATTGTTAAATATGAAGATCTAAAAGATTTTTATTATAAATATGGTAGCCAAGAAAAAATTACTGAATTTTATAATAGTAATTTGCAAACTTTATCTTTACCTGAGTCTTTTGGGGAACAGATTGTTTCTTTAATGAAATCAGCTATTCCTTCCTTGGAAGAAATAACAAATATTTCAGAAAGTATTGAGAATGATCAAGCGACTCTAAATATTGGTTCAATAATTTCTGATTTGAAAGGGACGGTTATTTTGGTTCGAGAAGATGATGTCTGGAAGTTAGATTCTGAGGGTTGGGTTAAAAAAGCTTTTTAAGTTTTTTATTTATTTCGGTGTAAAGTTAAAATGTGTGAAGGCAGGACCTTTGCATATTTTGTTTTTTATTGACCTTTAATGATTAGATCGATAATAGGTTTTATAACACTATAGGGTTGAGCTCCATTAATGGGGTAAGTTTTACCTATTCTAGTTAGAATAAGTGTATAAGGAGTTCCTCCTTGGGTTGTGTCTGTTCCTAGGAATCCGACATTTACTCCGTTTTGATATTCTTGTTGAACTTCTTTTAAAATAGCTTTGCTATTTAAGCATTTTACAAATTTATTTTCATCTAATTTTATGGAACGAGCGATTTCTGTTAGTTGTTCGACGACAAATTCTTTTTCTTTACTGAACTTAGTTTGAAAAATTTTGTCAGACATTTCCCAGAATTTAGTATTGCTACCTAGTTGACCAGCACAGCGAGCGGCAGCAGCTTTTTCTTCAGCCGTAACACCGTAGATAGGAGCTTGTCTGAAGATCCAAGCGACTTGACCGTTTTTACCATATTCATCAATTATTTGATGCATAGTTTGATGAAAGATTTTACAAAAGCCACATTCAAAATCACTGAAGGTGATAAAAATTAAATCAGCGTCTGGATTGCCCAGGATATAATCACTGTCTTTGACTTCAACAGTGTTTGTTATTGTGGAAGTGATTTGTTTTGAATTATCAGCGATTGGTGTTTTTTCTTTAGTTGCAAAAATTCCCCAAGCAATTAAACTACTAGCTATCAAGATAGCCATAGGAATTAATAGTTTGTTTTGTGATTCTTCCATAATTTTATTTATATAGGGTTTACCCTGTTAAACTTTTTATTTATATAGGGTGAATTTAAAATAATGTGTGGGTGGCAGAATTATCTTCTTTTTTCTCCCAATCAGAAGTATCCAGTAATATTTTTTTTATTTTAGCATCATCTTTATCTTTGTATTTTAAATAATTGTTTTTTAAAGCAAAATCGTAAACACCTTTAGTAATACGGACATCATCTAAACAATATTTTCTAATTTTTTCTATTTCACCATTTTTCCACCAAGTAATAGCTTCAAGACCGTTTCCACTTTTACCTTCGCCAAGAGTAGTTTGGGCAACATTATCTAATTTAAATCTTCTACCTGTGCTATTTTTTATTTCTTTTAGAATATCTAAACTTTTGATAATAGTAAGATCGCCTGCGTAGTGTTTGTTTAGGAGAGGAATGTCGAAGTGATCTGAATTATAGCCAATTAACATATCGGCTTTTTCTAAAATAGGCCAAAGTCTATCAAAGTCGTCCTCCAAAAAAGAATCATAAGTATTTGTTTTCGAGTCATGAATACAGACGATGGAAATATCTAATAGAGCTGGAGTGTTTTCCCCAATATCTTCAAAGGTATTTTTTGTTTCAATATCGAAAGTTATTTTTCTCATGGTTTCGTTAATTTTTTTCAGGGGTCCGACCCCTGAAAAACATGTTATTTCTTAATTAATTTTGTAGTAATAAAACCAGAACAACCCAAATGATAATCATGGGGCTGATGAAATATAAGAATGATTTGTAAGATTTCTTAAAGATTGAATAAGATAATATCCAAATGGCTACAAAAGAGATTATTATTGGTAAAATGATTTCTCTAAATATAGCAACTCCAACATATAAATCATTCCCTAGTTTTGACAAAAAAATAAGTGTGAATAATAAAACAACTATTGAAATTATCCCAATTACTATAGATTCAATTTTTAACCATTTAGGAAAAGTATTCCATTTCATAAAAATTTTAATTAACTTATAATTTCAAACATCTTAATTAGGAGATTGGATCTCTTTGGTGATTTTTTCAGCTGTAAGTTCTTGTTCTTTGCCGGTAGCTAAGTTTTTTAATTTGAATTGGTTAGTTTGAACTTCATTTTCTCCGATGCAGATAACATAGGGGATTTTCTTTTTATTGGCTACTGAAATTTGGTCACCAATTTTCTTGTTGGAATAATTAATAGATACATTGAGATTTGCTTTTCTTAGAGTAGTGGCTAGTTGATTAGCGTAATCGATGTATTGTGGTTCAAGAGTGCAAAGGTAAAGCTCTGTGGTTGATTTGTATTCAGGTATTAGATTTCTGGTTTCTAGGAAATTACGAAGGGTAACATCGCCCATACCAAGACCAACAGCTGGAATTTTTTCACTACCAAAAATATCAAGAAGGTTGTCATAGCGACCACCACCGAAGATAGCTCGATTGTTGTCTGGGTCGGTATCAAAAAATTCAAAGACAATACCGGTATAGTAATCGAAGCCCCTAATTAAAAAAGTATCTAATTCAACTTGGATATTTCTCTTTTTTAGTTTTTCACTTAATTCTATGCATTTTTGAAAGTCAGGGTTACCTTTTATTATTTTTGTTATTTCTTCGCTATCAGTTTTTTCTCTAAGTAGTTGAGATTTTTCTGGTCCTAAAATATTTTCTAATTGTTCATTTGATTCTTCTTTTGATATTTTTTTTACTTTATCAAGTACTTTGATAGTTTTGTTTATTTTGTCTTTATCAGTTTCGTTGATGGCTTCGCAAATGGCTTTAGCTAACATTCCTGCATAATTAATTTTAATTATAAAATCTTCATCTTTGGCTCCTAGAGATTTCATGATTTCATAGCCAATGGTGATTGTTTCTACTTCTGCTTCGATTCCTTCCACTCCGAAGATGTCAGAATTAAGTTGCCAGAATTCTCTAAGTCGGCCTTTTTGAGGTCTTTCGTAACGAAAAAAGTTTTGAATAGAATACCAACGAAGAGGATAAGCTAACTCTCTTCTTTTTTTAGCTACTAGACGAGCGATACTGGGAGTCATTTCTGGTCTAAGAGTAACATCTCTATCTCCTCTATCTTTGAAAGAATAGGTTTGTTCATTAATGATTTCTTCTCCTGATTTAGCTTTGTAGAGTTCTGTGGGTTCAAGGACGGAAGTGTTGTATTCTTCATAACCGAAACTTTCCACTACTTGTTTAGTTTTATCAAAAATAAAGTTTTGCACAGCTAAATCTTCAGGATAGAAGTCCCGTGTTCCTTTATATGGTTCTGCACTTTGTTTTTTATTCATTGTTCTCTAATTTTAGCGAAATTTAGGAGAATTAACAAGAGGAAAATTTGGAGAGGTTGGACCTCTCCAAATATGGAAGGGTGAGGATGGGATGAATTTTGTGAAAGAGAATTCGCTATTGTTTTGGTCCATGTGTTATAATTACTTATTATGTTAAATTTAAAACAAATCATTGAGCAGGCTGCTCAAAATAAACAAGCCGTGGGTCATTTTAATGTGGCTAATTTAGAAATGTTAAAGGCAACATTCTTAGCTGGTCAGGAATTGTCTAAAGAAGTTGGTCGACCAGTACCATTAATTATTGGTTTATCAGAAAGTGAAAGAAGGTTTGTTGGTTCTCGACAAATGGTAGGTTTTATTAAGAGTCTGAGAGAAGAACATGATTATCCTATTTTTGTTAACGCAGATCATTGTCATACTTTGGAAAGTGTTAAATCAGCAGCAGAAGAAGGTTTTGATTCTATTGTAATTGATAACTCAGCATTTCCTTTGGAAGAAAATATTAAATCTACAGCCGAGGCAGTTAAGTTTGTTAAGGAAAATTATCCTGATACTTTAGTGGAAGGAGAGATTGGTGTAATTGGACAGCATTCCATGTTATTGGATGAGGTGCCTGAAAAAGTAGTGATTGGTCAGGAGCAATTAACTACTGTTGAGGATGCTTTAAAATTTGTTCAGGAAACTGGAGTGGATTGTTTTGCTCCTGCTGTTGGAAATATTCATGGAATGTTGAAAAATTCTTTTAATCCTAATTTAGATATTGAGAGAATTAAAGAAATTGCTGATAAGGTAAAAGTTATTTTAGTTTTGCATGGGGGTTCCGGAATAAAAGAAGAAGATGTTAAGAAAGCTATCTCGTCAGGTATGTCAGTAGTACATATTAGTACAGAATTGAGGAGAGCTTATAGTTTAGGTGTTCAAAATTTAAATGAAGATTTCTTTGCAAGTCATCCTGATGAGGTGACTCCTTATAAGATTATGGCTTCGGTGGTTGTTAAAGTTCAGGAGGTGGTCAGGAGGAATTTAGAGCTATTTATAGGTTAAATTAAAATTGTATAAAAGGAGTGAACTAGTTAAAATAACCGGTATTTTCGGGTGAATTATGTTGAAATTGTATAAAAAAATGGGTGAGACTCCTTTAGAGTGTTTAGGGAGGTTACAGACAGATAATCCTAAGTATGAGGATGTTAAATTGACTTATGCCGGTCGGTTAGATCCTATGGCCGAAGGTGAATTGTTAGTGTTGGTTGGAGAGGAGTGTAAAGATAAAGATAATTATCTTGGTTTGGATAAGGAGTATGAATTTGAAGTATTGCTTGGTTTTGAAACTGATACCAATGATATTTTAGGTTTACTTCAAGGGGTCCAATCTCCCAAAGTTGGTAGAGAGGACTATGATGTGGGAAGACACCAAGGAAAGATGGAAAGGTTTTTAGAAAGTATCAAAGGGAAGCAGATGCAAAAATATCCAGCTTTTTCTTCTAAAACTATTGAAGGGAAACCAATGTTTGAATTGGCAAAGGTAGGGAAGTTAGAAGGAAAAGAGATTCCAAAAAGAGAGATTGAAATTTATGAAGCTGATTTTATTAAAAGTTATTGGATAACCGGAAGTGATTTGAAAACTGATGTTTTGAAAAGAATTTTGTTGGTAAAGGGAGATTTTCGGCAGGATGAAATTTTGGAAAAATGGGAAAACGCTCTGGTGGGAAAAAACAAAGAACAGTTTTTGGTTTCTAGGTTGAAGATTAAATGTTCCAGTGGAACCTATGTGAGAGGGTTAGTTAATTCCTTGTCCGAAAGGTTAAGTTATCCAGCTTTGGCTCTTAAAATCAAGCGATTGAAGATTTTTGATTAGATTGCTAAAGGTTGTTTCTTGTGGTATTTTGAAATTAGAAGTGAGTTCTTAAATATAAATAAAAATTATAAAAGGAGGGATAAAGATTATGAAAATCTTTGGGAATGAGTCCTTAATGAACAAAGACTATAAAAAAGGAGAAAGAATCATGCCCATGAAATTGGAAGATGTGACTCTGGAAATGATCGAAAGAGTATTCTGGCTGGGGGCTTGTAGGGGTTACGCGAGTGAGAAGCCTGCTAAAAAGACTTTTTTCCCGTTGTTGCCAGGATGGAAGGGTTTTGATTTTCAGTATGGCAGGTTCGTGTATCGAGATACCTATACAGTGTTTCCTCTTAATGACTCATCAAGTGGTTCTACGACCATTTGGTTTGATCAAACTCCAGTTTGGACAATGAGTTATGGAGGGTGTTACAAGAAAAAAGCTATTCCGTTTCTCAAGCTGGCTTTGCTTTCAGCTATTGAAAAAAAAGGTATTCCTGGGTGGCCGGGGAGAATGTTATTTTGTTGATAAAAATTATCCCAGTTTTTACTACCACAATCAACCACATACTGATCTGGGTTTCGTGGAATTTTCAGGGAGAGAAGAAATTCTCTATGATGGAGGTCCCACTAACCAGCTTCATGAAAATCTCGGATATCAATGGTATCAGGGAATGACAATGATTGATTTCTGAAGATGAACATCCGTCCAAACAGAAACCGTCCGGTTTTTATTTGGGCGGTTTTTTTTGTGAGCGGGGTATAAAAAAAGAGGGACGGCAAAGCCGTCCCTCTTTTTTTTAGTCTTTAAGTTCTATTTACAGAAATGGAACTAAATAATTTGATTGACTAACAGTTTCTATTAAGTCACTAGCAGCTAACATTACCATGAAAATTACTATGACGATAGCAATAGTAGCTAACAATCTTTGATCTTTTTTCCAGTTAATTTTTTGCCAGATGTTTGGTAGAGCAACAATAGCAAAAATGCTGATTGTGAAAGGTATTAGCAAAGAAATAACATAGATAGCACCCCAGGCAATATTTACCATTGGGATTAGGGTTGTGGAGGTTGTAAATGTTTTAAAAATAAAAGCAATTGCCACGAAAACGTTATTTAAGTAAGCAATAGCAAAGTAGAAAAACAAGAACAAATAACTGGTCGTTAGTATAGAATACCACGAAGAATTAAAGTAAAATTGTTTTAAAGTTTGATTTTTAACTGTATCTTCCATAATTTTTTATAGTTTAATAAATTACTTCTAAAACGATAATAAGCAACATTATATAACAAATTTTAGAAAAAGCAAGGGTTTGAGAAAGGGGATTTTATTGCCGAAAATCGATCTTAGTAATAAGAAAAACGCTCAAACAGACACAGGTTTCTGTTGAGCGGTGGTTTATTGTTTCGGCTTTGTGTCTAGGTTGAGCAATGAAATAAAGCTACCTTTCGTGTCGAGGAGGACAAAATTAGGTATTATGGTTGTGTCTGCCCTCCATCCTTTGTTAAAAGGGAGAAAGATTAGTTGATCGCCGTCTTTGGCGATGTAACCTTTTTGGCCATAGTCGGCAGTTTCGAATTGACCGATTACTTCAACAACTTGTTTTTCATCTTTTATTTTATTTTCCCAAAATGGGTTAAGTGGAAAAACACAAACGAACAAAAGTATAATAATAATTAACCATGAAATAAAGCGATTTTCCATTTTCTCTCTCCTTAGTTAAGTTTTTTAAAAGGACTAACATTAACACTACTATTTATTATGTAACATTATAAAAATATACTGTCAAGACTTGGAAAGGCATTGTGCTACAAAAACCTCTAATTTCTTAGTTAATTTCTTTAAAATATGTTAAAATCGGTCTTAATGAACATCAGAAAGATAAGAAACTTCTCAATTATTGCCCATATTGATCATGGTAAGTCGACTTTGGCTGATCGTATGCTTGAAGTGACTAATACTATCGAAAAAAGAAAGATGAAGGCTCAATTGTTGGATACCATGGAGTTAGAAAGAGAGCGTGGGATTACCATCAAGATGCAACCGGTGCGGATGGAATACAAAGGGTATATTTTAAATTTAATTGACACCCCTGGACATATTGATTTTTCCTATGAAGTTTCTAGGGCTTTGCGAGCAGTGGAAGGTTCGGTTTTGTTAGTGGACGCTACTCAAGGGGTCCAGGCTCAAACTTTGACAACTCTTAATATGGCGAGGGATTTGAAGATTCCGATTATTCCAGTTTTATCAAAAGTTGATTCACCTTTGGCTAGGGTGGAAGAAGTAAAAGAAGAAGTAGCGAAATTGTTGGGTTGTGAATTGGATGAAATTTACGAAACTTCAGGTAAGACTGGTCAGGGAGTTCCAGAGCTTCTTGATGGGATTTTAGAAAAAGTCTTGGAACCTACAGTAGAATACGAGGATAATTTTAGAGCTTTAGTGTTTGATTTCAAATATTCAACTCATCGTGGAATTATTGTTTATATTCGGGTGTTGGATGGTGAGATTTCTAAAAATACTCAGTTAGTGTTTCGGGGAGCTAAAGAGAAGTTTAATTCTTTGGAAGTAGGAATTTTTTCTCCCGACGAGGTTTCTAAGGAAATTTTAAAAGCTGGTGAGATTGGCTATATTGTAACTGGAATTAAAAAACCAGGTGTAGCTTCTGTGGGTGACACCATAACTTTGTCTAAAAGCGATTTACCTGTGTTAGGAGGTTATCAAAAACCAAAACCAGTAGTGTGGGCTTCTATTTATCCCGAAGATTCAGATGATTTTAATACTTTACGTTTATCTTTAGGAAAATTACAATTGTCTGATGCGTCTTTTACTCATGATGAAGAATCTTCTGGGTCTTTGGGTCGTGGTTTTCGTTGTGGATTTTTAGGGATGCTTCACTTGGAAATTATTACGGAGAGGTTAAGAAGGGAATTTGGAATTGAATTAATTGTGACTCACCCAAGTATTTCTTACGAAGTGCATTTTAAGAAGGGCGAAAAAAAGATGATCTTTTCACCTGTCTTTTTTCCAGAACACGGTGAAGAAGAAAAGGTTTTAGAACCTTGGATTTCATTGAATATAATTGTGTCAGCTAAATATTTAGGAAATATAATGCAATTGTTTTATGAACATGAAGCTGAAATGGGTGGTTCGGAAGATTTTGGAGATGGAAGGTTGTCAATTTATGCGGAGATGCCTTTGAGAGAGTTAATGAGAAACTTCTTTGATGATTTGAAGAGCTCTTCTTCTGGTTATGCTTCTTTATCATACGAGATGTTGGATTATCGTTTGGCTGATGTAGTGAGGATGGATGTTTTGGTAGCTGAAGATATTGTTCCAGCTTTTTCTAGAATTGTAGCGAGAAAAAGAATTCAGGAGGAAGCAGAAAAGACTGTTGATAAATTATTTAAAGTTTTGCCTCGGCAAATGTTCGTAACTAAGATTCAAGCTAAGGCTGGTGGGAGGATTATTGCTTCTCAAAAGTTATCTGCCCTTAAGAAGGATGTAACAGGACATCTTTATGGTGGAGATATTACTAGAAAAATGAAGTTGAGAGAGAAACAGAAAAAAGGCAAGAAGAAAATGCTGGCTTCTGGAAGGGTTAATATATCTCAGGATGTATTTTTAAAGATGATGAAAGGCGATTGATTTTTATTTTTGTTATATAGGAACATACATTGCTACCATACTGATTGAGACTAGAATTCCTATTACGATCCAAAAAGTTCGAATCACCTTTTTACCTTTTTTACTAAATAACATATACTTAATATATTATACTTTTAATTATTTTTTTCAATGTCACGTTTAAAAAATAAAAATAAATTTAAAAAGATTTTTTATTCATGGCCTGTTTTTGTTTTGTTGTTGGTAATAGTGTTGCTAGTGGCAAATGGTGTTTGGGGTGTAGGTAAGAGTGAAAGGACTTCTTGTGGGAAAAAAGACTCTTCTGAAGAGAGATATGATAAACTGGAGGATAAGAGCGATAATTTATTGTCTGAAATTGAAAGTTTAAAAACAGAAAAAGGAAGAGAATCCGAGATAAGAGATAAATTTAGAGTGGTTAAAGAAGGTGAACAGTTAGCTATTATCCTAAAATCTGTTGATGATCCAGAATGTGAAGTTGTCGAAGAAAATGATGGAAATCTTTGGAAGAAAATATTAGATTTTTTGCGGGATTAGTTAAGTGGTATAACACGACCTTCCCAAGGTTGAATCAGGAGTTCGATTCTCCTATCTCGCACAGGAATGACAACCGTTAGGTTGGAATGAGTGAGTGAGATAAGAAAAGCCCTTGCGGGCTTTTCGTGGGGAATCGAAAGCTGGAGCCTGCGAAGCCAGTAAACGATTATTCTATCTCGCACAAAAAAAGTTTTTAACCTTTTATTAATTAATAAAAAATATTGTGAAAGAATTTATAAAGAAAAATTTTGTTTTACTTTTAGCTTTTGCGTTACCTGTTGGGTTAGTGGTTGTCGTGGCACTAAGTACTTATTTGCCATCAATGTTTATCTCGACTGATTATAATTTTATTTATGCGCTCTGTGATGAAGTTGATCATTATAATAATTATGGTTGTGAAGAATATCTTAATGAGCATTATGATGTTGTTGATGGTAAGTTGGTTGTATTAGTTTCTCTTTCGACCATGATACCTGAACAGACTAAAGAAAGAGATGCCATAGAATTTAGTTCTAGGATTTTTTTACATGACACGAAAAAAAATGAGAGTCGTGAGATTACTCTAGAAGAGGCTCAGACTTTAACATTGCAAGATCTTTTGACTGCACCAGATGGTGTGACTGTGTCTAGTCATTATGATAATGATATTGACGTTTTTCCATTCTTCAATGGAGGTTCTTCCTATGGTTATTATTTAACTAAAGGTAAGAGTCGAAGCAAGATTAATCTTATTAATTATAATGATCGATATTATTATCGTAATAATTTTCAATTTATTGGATGGACACTGCCAGGAAGAATCTAATTATTTTTTATTAATTAATTTTAAATTTATTTATGAATAAAGATGAATTATTAAATGAACTTTCTTCTAAGATAAAAACAGGGGAGATAGGTCGTGGAGAATTGTTAAATCGATTTGGTTTGGCTTCTGTGCCTGAGAAAAAAAGTGTAAGTGAAATTAGTAAGTCTTCAAATTTTTCTATTACTAAAATTTTATATGTTTTGGGAGCAGTCATTGTTGTTATAGGAATTGTTATTTTTATTGCTCAGATTTGGACAGATATTGGTGCTTTTGGAAGAATTTCAGTGACATTGGGTTTGGGTTTGCTTATAACAGCAATTGGTTCTGTTTTATTGAAGCAATATCCAAGTAATAACGTTATTAGTATTGGTTCGGTCTTTCACACGATTGGAGGATTTTTGATTCCAGGAGGGTCCATGGTTGCTCTTAGTGAGTTGCATGTTGATACTCCGACTTTGATGCCAGTGGCAATTACATTTGGAGCAATCTTTTTGTTTTATTTGTTATTGAACAAAGTTCACAAAAATGCAATTTTGACTTTCTTTGCTATTGCTAACGGGACAGCTTTTATTTATTTACTGACAGAATCAATTATGGATGGTCATTTTTGGCAACATGAAGATTTGTATGCATATTTGACTATGGCCATGGGGATAAGTTATCTTCTATTTGCTCGTGTTTTTCGTAAAGGTTGGAATAAAGGTCTTGTTAGAGTTTTGTCTTTGTTTGGTTCAGCTGGTTTTTTGGGAGCAGCTTTTACTAGAGTTTTTGATTCGTTTGGTTGGCAGATGTTATTTTTCTTGCTTGTGTTTGGAGGAATATTTTTGTCAATTTATATGAAGAGTCGTGTTGTTTTAACTGTTAGTACGTTTTTCCTTTTAATTCATATTGTTTATATTACAAATGAGTATTTTGCAGATTCGTTTGGTTGGCCGATCTCTTTAGTGATTCTTGGATTTATTTTTATTGGTTTAGGATATGCTTCAATTACTATTAATAGAAAATATATAAAGGGTAATGACTCTATTGTTCAAGTATAGTTAAAATTGAAAGCTTCTCTTTAAAATGGTAAAGTAGTTTATTAGTCAATTATTAATTTAATTACAAAAGTAAGAATATGAAAAAAGTAAAAATGTACTCAACTCCAACATGTGGCTATTGTAATATAGCGAAAGATTTCTTTAATGAGAATAATATTCCTGTTGAGGTTTTTGATGTTTCTGTTGATGAAGGAAAAAGACAGGAGTTAGTAGATAAAAGTGGTCAAATGGGTGTGCCAGTTATTGAAATTGGTAGTGATGTAGTAATTGGGTTTGATCAAGCTAAGATTTCAGAATTGTTGGGTTTATAAGTTGATTCACTTGGAGGTTGAACCTCCAAGTTAAAGTCCCCGTAGTTCAGTGGATAGAACAAGACACTCCTAACGTCTAGACGCAAGTTCGATTCTTGCCGGGGACACAAAATTGTTAAATAATTTTGTTTTATTAAAAATTTAGTTGTGATAATATAAATCTATGGATTTAGAAGATAAAAAAATAATAAGAGAAAGTCTTAATGTTGCTAGAGAGAATCAGGAGACTTTAATAAAGATGCGTCGAGGACAGTTTTTTGGAAATATGGCTCGTATATTTTATTGGATAATCATTGTTGGAGCTTCTTTTGGAACTTATTATTTTTTACAACCTTATGTTGATAGTCTTAAGAACTTTTATATGAGTATTTAAAGGGTCTTTAATTTTTGGTAAAATATGATAAGGTTATATAAGTGAAATATGCTGAGGTAGCTCAGTTGGTAGAGCAATCGCTTGAAGAGCGATGGGTCGGCGGTTCAAGTCCGCCCCTCAGCACATATTAAAATCAGCCGAAAGGCTGTTTTTTTAATAT
>CAYLHD010000005.1:28346-30549 GCA_964383545.1 uncultured Candidatus Saccharibacteria bacterium
AACGAAGTGAAATAAAAAATTTAGTAATTTGTGACCAAGTCCGCCCCTCAGCACATATTAAAATCAGCCGAAAGGCTGTTTTTTTAATATGTACTGAGGGAGAAAGCCAACTGCTTGGCTTTCGTGTGGGCTTGAAAGTCGGAAGCATATTTTCCGTAGCGAAGTGGAGGAAAAAGCTGAGACGGGGTCGAGAATACTTTATTTTTTATGAACGAAGTGAAATAAAAAATTTAGTAATTTGTGACCAAGTCCGCCCCTCAGCACAAAGAAAATCCGCAATAAGCGGATTTTTGTATTATAGAAAATTTAATATTTGTAATTCTATTTTAGGAAGAAGAGAATTAGGAAAAAAGTTTTTCAACAACAATTTTAACTTCATTGCCGTCGGCGCTTGAACCGATAGTTTTTATTTCTTTTAGAACAGCTCCTATTAGAATTCCAATTTTTGATTTGTCTTCGATATTTAATTCAATTTTTTTTGTTTTAGCAATTTTTTCGATTTCTTCAACACTCATTGTTTCTGGTAGATATTTTTCTAAAATTTCTAATTCTGATTTTTCTACATCAACTAAATCTTGTCTTCCTCCTTTTTCAAATTGGTTAATTGAATCTTTTCTTTGTTTAACTGCTTTTTTGACTACATTTAGAGCATCACTATCTGATATTTCTTCTTGAGGTTTCTTTTTTTGTGAAATTAACTCATTGGTAAAATTTGATAAGAGGCTCCGAAGAACAGTCATTTTTAGGGTATTTCTTTCTTTCATTGCTTCTTTTAATTCACCATTTATTTTTTCTTTTAACATATTTTTTAAAAATTATAGTATAATACTATTAATATGATAACAAATATAAAAAGTAATTGGTATAGTTTAGAAAAAACTAAATTAGAAAAAGAATTAAATACTGATTTTAAGAAAGGATTAAGCGAAGAAGCTGTTAAAGGTTTACAAAAAAAATATGGGAAAAATGTTTTAGTATCTAGTAAACAAGTTACTTTATGGTCCAAATTATTTAGCCATCTAAAAAGTCCTCTGAATTTTATTTTAATTATCGCTGGTGTGACAGCTCTTATTCTTGGTCAAGTATTAGATGCGATGATTGTGTTTTTAGCAGTTACGATTAATCTTGTGATTGGGATTTTTCAGGAAAATAAAGCAGATTCTGCTTTTGAAAAATTAAATAATGCTCAAAAAAAATATGTAACAGTTATTCGAGAGGGAATTCAAAAGGTTGTTCTATCTGATGAACTAGTTAGAGGTGATGTTGTGGTTTTAACTGCAGGAGAAGGAATTCCGGCTGATCTTAGAATTATTGAGAATAATGATCTATTAATAAACGAAGCTACTCTGACAGGTGAATGGATTGGGGTTTTAAAAAGTATAGAACCTATTCTTGATGAAGAAGTATCTCTAATTAATCAAACTAACTTGGCTTGGATGGGGACTCTTGTTTCATCTGGTTATGGTAAGGGTGTTGTTGTAGAAGTTGGTCAAAGGACACAGTTGGGTGAGATTTCTGAAAACCTATCTGATATTGAGATGAACACACCCTTAAAAAGGAAATTAAATAAGTTAGTACGTTTCTTGACTATTTTGGTTTTGATTTCGGTTGTTTTTATTTTTTTTGCAGGTATTTTTCATGGTGAATCCTATGTCGATATGTTTTTAATTGCAATTGCCGTAGCTATTTCGGTTATACCAGAGGGTTTACCTGTGGCTATGACGTCAGTTTTAGCTGTAAGTATGAAAGAGATTTTAAAGAAAGGTGGTTTGGTTAAAAATTTACTGGCTTCTGAAACTCTAGGTAATGTTTCTATTATTTTAACTGACAAAACCGGAACCATAACTAAAGCAGAAATGAAATTATCACAGATTATTTCTAGGAGTGGTTCTGATGATGACAGGAAAGATATTCTAAAGAGAGCTGTTTTTAGTTCAGACGCTTTTATTGAGAGAGATGAAAAGAGTGAATTAATTATTCATGGTCGTCCTTTAGAGAAAGCTATTCTTTCAGCTGGTTTGGAACAAGGAATTAGTCAGGAGGAGTTGGAAGAAGAAAGTAAGCGTTTGGATCTCTTGTTGTTTTCCTCAGATAATGGTTACGCGTTATCTTTAAATAAATATAAGAATGGAAAGAATAAGGTTTATGTTTCGGGTAGGCCAGAAATTCTTTTAGAAAAATCAAAATTTGTTTTAAGGGATGG
>CAYLHD010000006.1:0-27504 GCA_964383545.1 uncultured Candidatus Saccharibacteria bacterium
TTGTAGTAGTAGAAATAGAAGCTTCCGTAGCTGTTTTATTAAGTTTATCTAGATCTGATTTAATCAAATTAATAGGTATATAAAAATCATTCATGGATTTAACTCCAATAATGTCACCCTCTAAATCAATAAGGAGTCCCATGGATAATTGAGAGTTAAGATTGGTTTCTATTTCTAGAATTGTAGTTTTTGCTTTTTCTTCAGTAATAGCAGGAGTTGAAGTAGCAACTGGTAACTGACCTATTTTTAAGTTAGAAACAATTCCAGTCAAAACTATATTGGACTCTTCCCCACCCAAAGAAATAACTGATTGACCTAGTTTAAGTGAATCTGAATTACCTAAATCTATTGGTGTGAAAACTGGTTGTTTATCATCGCTTTCAAGAAACTTCATATCCAATAAAGCAATTTCATTGTTAGGCAATACTTCGCTAACTTTCAATTTTAGTTTAGTATCGTTGAACAAAATAAAATACTCATCTGCATCTGGTGTGATTGATAGTTCATTACTATCCATCATTATTTTACCTTCATTTGAAATTACTATACCTAAACTAACAAATTTATCTGTCTGAATAATTTCACCTAACTCGTTTTCTGTTTCAATTGACTTAAAAACTCTTACTAGAGATTCTGAATTCCTTTCAATGGCTTTGATAATAAAATCTTGATCACTGATAACAATGGTTTTAGTATTTTCTATAATAGTAGCTTTTTGTTCTCCAGGAACAACACGCTCAACTGTTTTTTCTATCACTCGATGAACCGTATCAGTAATTACCTGAGGTGCTTGATTGACCAAAGAAACTGTCACAATACCAGTAGCAATAGAAGTAACAAAACTTACCAAGAGAGTTAGTAGAACTATTTGGGTTTTGTTTAAACTTTCTATATCCATAAACTATATTATAAACGAAAATTTTTATTTATCAAATTTGTGAATTAATTAAATAAAAAATATGTGAAAGTTGAATAATTTGGAGGGATTGAACCTCTTCAGATAATCTGTGGAGGTCCAACCTCCACAGGTAATCTCTCGATATAACTCCTGATATTTAATTAATCGCCACAGAATGCTGGGAGTTTTGTGGTGGTTATAACTTTTAAAGGTTTTTTATTAAATCTCAGTGTTTAAAGCCTACTTTCCAGCAAGTAGGTATTGGAATTAAAAAACCACTAAACTGAATAAATTTAGTGGTGGAAGTTTTTTAAAAGGTCTTCCCTACTTTTTTGAATCGAATCGTCAATTCTTTAAACAACGCACTGAAAATCCATGGGTTTGGTTACTTGCACTGCGGTAGACAGTCAAAGAGTCATAGTACAAAGTAAGTATACAAGCATTAGAACCAGGCCCAGACACAGAAGAGGACCAAAAATTCGTGTTTATGTCCAAATTATAGAAACTAGTATCAGTATAGCGGGTACCAGCGTAAATAATTTTTCCAAAATCTTCTTTTCTAAATTGGTTAAATTCCTTGTCAGTCGGTATTCTCTTACCGACTTTTCCTGTCTCTCTCATCACTGAAGACCAGCTGAGTAACTGTTGACCGATTAATCTCTCATCAACCCCACCAACATATTCCCAGATATCCTTTTCAAAGTTTTGAAGATATGTAATTCCTTGATTGTTGATGAATTTATCCCAGCCTGTGGAATTAACTCGAAAGTTTTCCTTTTCCAACTGAAAAATTTTGTTTTCTTTGTTCATTATTTCCTCCCCCCTCGACCTTAACTTCAAGGTGAGTTTAAAAAAGTTTAAAATCTGTATTATTTATCCTATCAGGACACTCTGACAGGATTTACTCTACTGAACTATTCAGCAGAGAATTTTTAAAAGAACTAGACTACTATTAAGATTTTAAATAACAAAAACTTAAAATCTTAATAATAGGGAGGAACTTGTTGAGTTCCTCCTTTTGGAATAATACAGATTTTAGACAAAATGTTTTAAGGAGTTGTCGTATCTCCTTGGGTTGCTAGTCTTTAATACAACGAACGGAAAAGCCGTAAGCTTGGTTATCCATATAACGGCGAACAATCGCACGACCAGAACCTAAATAACGACTCCAAGCATTACCGCCTGAAACAGAAGACGACCAACAACTTAAACTCGTACCTAAATCGTAAAAATTAGTATCAATACCACGAGTACCAGAAAAAACTTTTTTTAAATTAAGATTTTTTCCACCAGCTGTTAATATATCCCATTCCTCATCAGTTGGCATCTTTTTACCAGCTTTTTCAGTTTCCCGCATGGCAGCTGACCAAGTAAACAGTTGTTGGTTAACCAGTTCATCAGGCACTCCGTCAACATACTCCCAAATGTCCCTTGCAGGACTTTCGAGAAAATGAATTTTTCGTTTGGTATCAATCTGCTTCCAACCAGAAGAATCAACTTTAAAGTTCTCTTCTTCTAATTGGATCATCTTAATTTTTTTCTTTTCCATTACTTTCTCCTTTTAGAAAAAATTTAAAATTTGTATTATTTACTCTACTGAAATATTCAGTAAAGAATTTTTAAAAGAACTAGACTACTATAAGATTTCAAATAATAAAAACTTAAAATCTTAATAATAGGGAGGAACTCAACGAGTTCCTCCTTTTGGATAAAATAATACAAATTTTAGACAAAGTGTTAAGGAGTTGTCATATCTCCTTGGGAATTGTTAATCCTTGAGACAGCGAACAGAGAAACCAAGCCCTTGAATGCGCAAACAACGATAGACAATAGAATAACTGGAAAATAGATTGCGCGCCCAGCCATAGGAGCAAGACACAGAAGAAGACCAGAAGTACGTCTCTGTGCCCAAACTGTAGAAAATAGAATTAAGGTCGCGAATACCAGGAAAAACTTTTTTCAAACTGAAACTGAAATTCTTTTTATCCTTTAAGACATTCCACTCTTCATCAGTTGGCATCCGCTTGCCAGCTTTCTCGGTCTCCCGCATAGCGGCTGACCATGTAAACAGTTGCTGGCCAATCAAATCTTCACTTACTCCGCTGACATACTCCCATATGTCCTCTCCAGGATTTTCCAGATATGTAATCTCTCGCTTGTCAGTCTTTTTTTTCCAACCGGAATGATTAACATGAAAATTCTTCTCTTCCAAATTAAATATCTGGGAAGAAATTTCTTTCTCTTTCTTAGCTTTTAATAATCTTTTGAGTTCTGATACTTTAACTTTGCCAGCCATCTCACTCTTTGAACTAACTAAAAACTTTTTACTCTTTTTCTTTTCCATTATTTCCTCCTCTTAGAAAAAATTTAAAATCTGTATTATTTACTTTATCAGCTTATCTGATAAAGAATTTTTTAAAAGAACTAAGCTACTATAAGATTTTAAATAATAAAAACTTAAAATCTTAATAATAGGGAGGAACTCGTTGAGTTGAGCTCCTCCTTTTGAACTTTGAATCAGGAAGATTTAAATTGAGTTTACTATCCCCACCAGGATAAGAATCCTGGCTCATTAACTTCTACTACGAGGACACATATGCATCCAAAAACGAAAAACCCGAGGATAAAAGTAACAATATTAAATTTCTTAAAAAATTTATTAATTTTTTCCATTTTTCCCCCTTAACCCTTATGATGTTTAGTAAATTTTTTGAAACTAACTTTTCTTGTCTTCGTTATAGCAAAAGCTATAACCAAGATTATCAACCCCGACATAATAAGAATTCCTGCAAAAATAAATAAATTTAACTCAAAACCTATTACAAGGACAAAAAGTCCAAGGATGATTATGATAATACCGATTTCCCTAAGATACTGATCAATTTTTTTCATTTTTTTCTCCCTGTCCTCCCTAGCTTTAGCATAGAAGAACTCTAAAGTTTTAGTTAAATATTTTAGACTTTTTATTACCACCTTTTAAATAACCAATAAATAATTACCTAAAAGGTAGTAATAAATTAACTTAAATAAGAAAAATCTATATTCTGATTCAATTTTAAAGAACATTCTCATTTTACTGAGAGAGTGTTGGAAACAAAGGGTTTTCTTTGTTTCCAACACTCTGAAAATAAAATAGTCGCAAAACAAGTTTCTTCAAAAAAAGAAGTCATTTTGCGACTGGTTTGTGTAAATAAGCCTTATTTTGCTTATTTATACAAACTCCTTCCTCAAAGAATTTATTTACTCTATTAGAGCATTTTGACAGGGTTCTATCGTTAACTCTGTTCAAACTGTAACATCTGGTATTTTATTTGTCAAGGGTTAAGAAAGGAAACAAAATAAAGTCTGACTACCAACAAACAGGCCTTACCTTCTTAATTGAGTAACTTAATTACTTAATTTAGTTTAAATTTCAATAATTGGATTACAAATTTCAACAAGAGATTTAATAACATAATCAATAGCTTTCTTATTAGTTGATCTACCAAAAGTAAAACGAATCGAACTTTTAGAAAGACCTTCATCATGGCCAAGTGAATCAATAACGTAGGAAGATTTTTCTTTCAAACAAGCCGACTTGGTTGAACAAGCAATCCCCCTTTGATCTAATTGGATAACAAGAAATTCATTATCTTTCCCCGGAAAAGAAATATTCACATTGTTGGGCAAACGTTTTTCTGAACTACCATTTAATATAGTCCCCGGTATCTTTTCCAAAACTTCTTTAATAAAGTAATCTCTTAATTTTGTTAAGCGCTCACTCTCACTACTTTTTTCTTGCTCAGCTAACTCAAGAGCTTTAGCGAAACCAACAATAAGAGGAACATTCTCAGTCCCCGGTCGCAGACCACCTTCCTGACTACCACCAATGATCAAAGGATTAATTTCAATCCCCTTTCTTACGTACAAAGCTCCCACTCCTTTAGGACCGTAAATCTTTTGAGCATCAAAACTCATCAGATCAACTTTTAATTTTCCTAAATTGATTGGCAAGAATAACAAAGCTTGAGCGGCATCACTATGGAGGACAGGAAAGATCGAAGACTCTTCCTGTCCTTTCTTAAAACTTCTAATTATTTTTGTTACTTCGATTAAAGGTTGAATGGTTCCGATTTCGTTATTAACATACATTATCGAAATCAAAACAGTTTGAGGTGTTAAAATTTCTTCTAGTTGTTTTAAATCAACAATACCTTCCGAGTCAATTTCTAGATAACTAACCTTAACTCCCTTTTTTTCAAAATACTTAAAACACTGTAAAGCTGAAGGGTGTTCAAAAACAGTCGTGATCAAATGCATATCTTCAAATTTTCTTCCCTCTTCACTTAATCTGTTAACCACACCAAAAACAGCTAGATTATTAGCTTCTGTACCCCCAGAATTGAAAACAATCTCATTAGGATATGCTCCTAAATAGCCAGCTATCTTATCTCTAGACTGATCAACAGTATCCTTAGCAATAACACCCTCCTGATGAATTGCCCCTGGATTTCCAAAATTAACGTCCCAAAAGCTATCCATGGCTTCTTTAACCTCTTTTCTGACTGGCGTGGAGGCTGCATGATCTAAATAAATTCTTTTTAACATTTTTATATATTAGCACTTTTTTAGGTTGATGTAAATATAAATTATTAGAGTAAGACAAAACTTCACCCTATTTGTTGCTAAATTGCAAAAAAGCTCTTGTAGTGTATAATTTCAAGCATATGATTTTCACTACAGAAGAAATTGTTTTTTATGCTCTCATCAGTTTCAGCGCTCTAATTTTAGCTTGGTTAGTTAGATTGGAAGTCAAAAGTAAAGACATTGCTATTATGAAAGATAAGGAAAGTCTTAGAAATAAGCTGAACTCTATCGAGAATAAATTAGAAGATTTACATAAATTTGGTGACAAAACTGTTGGAAAAATGCAAAATCTAGAAAGTAAGCTAGGAAACAATCTACAAAATGTTGAAGTTATCAGATTTAACCCTTTTAAAAATGATGGTGTAGGTGGTGATCAAAGTTTTGCCACAACTCTATTAAATAAAAAAGGTAATGGTGTAATAATATCAAGTCTCTATGCAAGAGAGAATGTCAGAGTTTTTGCTAAACCAATCGAAAACTGGGAATCAAAATATGAGTTATCAGAAGAAGAAAAAACTGTTTTGAATAAAACAAGAGCACAAATTTAATTTATGGATAAGAAAAATAACAACTTAATAGAAAGACCTCCTGTAATTGTTATCATGGGTCATATTGATCATGGTAAATCAACGTTATTAGATTTCATTCGTAAAACAAACATTGTAGAGGGAGAAGCTGGTAGTATTACCCAACATATTTCAGCCTATGAAGTTATCCACGAAAAAAAGAAAATTACTTTTATTGATACACCAGGACATGCAGCTTTTTGTAATGTCCGTTCAACTGGAGCCTGTATCGCTGACATAGCTGTCTTAATAATTTCAGCTGAAGATGGAGTTAAACCCCAAACTGTAGAAGCTTACAAAAGTATCCAAGAGGCAAAACTTCCTTTTGTTATTGCCATCAATAAAATTGACAAACCCAATGCTAACGTAGAAAAAGTCAAACAAGAACTTATGGAAAAAGAAATTTTCCTTGAGGGTTCAGGAGGTAATATTTCTTACGCAGAAATTTCAGCTAAAACAGGTGCTGGTGTTCCTGAACTTATAGACACACTTCTTTTAATGGCAGAAATGGAAGAATTGAAAGCTGATAAAAATAAACTGGCAAGTGGTTTTGTTTTAGAATCAAAAGTTGATACCCAAAAAGGAACAGAAGTTATAGTTGTCATTAAAGATGGAACTATTAAAAAAGGAAATTTTGTATTAATTAATAATAAAGTTAGTCCTGTTAGAAGATTGGAAAACTTTTTAGGTGATCTTATCGAAGAAGCTACTTTCTCCAGCCCAGTAAGATTAACTGGTTTAAGAGGAATACCAGAAGCTGGAGCAGAATTTAAAACTTATCTTACAAAAAAAGAAGCTGAGGAAAATATTGTTGAAGTAAAAACCGAAGAAATAAATACTAGAAGAATTCCTTCAAACAACAAAAAAGATACTGATATTCTTATAATGATAAAAACTGATGTTTTTGGAACAATTGATGCTATTAAACAAGAAATCAATAAAATAGAACAAGAAAGAGCAAATATTAGAGTAGTGGTAGCTGAAGTTGGAGATATAAATGAAAACGATATAAAAATGGCTGGTACCAAAGGTGATACTTTGATTGTTGGTTTTAATGTTAAAGCTAGTCAACATGTTAAAGATTTAGCAGAAAGACAAGAAGTTAAAATTGTTATAGTTGATGTTATCTATAAATTAACAGAGTGGTTAGAAAAAAATATAAAAGATCTAGTTCCAAAAATAAAAATTGAAGAAACAACTGGTTTAGCTAAAGTCATCCGTGTTTTTAGCGAGACAAAAAGTAATCACATTATTGGTGGAAAAGTAAAAGAAGGCAAATTAACTTTATCTTCTGAGGTTAAAATACTAAGAAGAGATAATGAAATTGGAAAGGGTGTTATTATGAATGTACAAAGTCAGAAAATCCAAACTAAAGAAGTTAATGAGGGTGATGAATTCGGTATGGACATAAAATCTAAAATTGAAATCGTTCCAGGTGATGTTCTTGAAGCGTTTAAGATAGTTGAAAAATAAAAAACCTATCTTTTAAAAGACATGACATTAAGACAAGAAAAAGTAAAAGAGAATATTAAGCATTTGGTTGCCCAATTTCTAGAGAAAGAATCAAACGGAACATCTTTAATAACAGTTACTGATGCTAACGTTTCGAAAGATCTTAAAAAAGCTACAATTTTTATAACAGTTCTTCCGGATTCAAGTGAAGATTCAGCTCTTAATTTTACAAAACGTAAAAGAAGTGATATTCGAGGATTCATTAGGAAAAACTTACAAATGAGAATTTTGCCGTTCTTAGATTTTGAAATAGATAAAGGCGAAAAAAATCGTCAAAGAATTGACGAATTGTCTTTAGATTTGTAAACTATAAGGGATCAAATAAGGTCTAGTGGCGAAGTGGGAACGCTGGGGTCTGCAAAACCTCCATGAGTCGGTTCGATTCCGACCTAGGCCTCAGGAATTTTGTTTTTTGACAATAATGGTATACATATACACATATCTATTTGTATCGTACACCAAAGAATGTATTATTGTAATAATGATAACAAAAAAGAAAAAATGGACTGAAGAAGATCTTCGTGTGGCAGCAAAAAATTCAACTAGCATCCGCCAAGTTCTGAAAAAAATAGGGCTAATTGAAGCTGGTGGAAACTACACCCAAGTTAAAAAATACTTATCTTTTTATAAGATTGATATTAAACACTTTAAAGGGAAAGGCTGGAATAAAGGAATGAGAGGAATTGGGACCCCTTTAATTCCTATAGAAAAAATTCTCATAAAAAATAGCACTTACCAAAGTTATAAATTAAAAAAACGCCTATTCAAAATCGGAGTTAAAAACCAAAAATGTGAAAAATGTGGTTGGGCTGAAAAATCAATAGATGGTAGAATACCTGTAGAATTAGATCATATCAATGGTGATGGTAAAGACAATAGATTAAAAAATTTAAGAATTCTTTGCCCAAATTGTCATAGTTTACAATCAACACATAGAGGTTTAAACCAAAAACGAAGAAAATAAAGAATGCCTGGGTGGTGGAATTGGTATACACGCAACACTTAAAATGTTGTCCGCTATGCGGATGCGGGTTCGACTCCCGCCCCAGGCACATTAGATTAAACAAAAATATTTTTTACCTATGAACAAAATCAAAGTGGATAAATATATCGGAGTTTTTGACTCAGGTTTTGGAGGATTAGACATATTAAAAGCCATAACAAAAAAACTTTCTGAGTATAATTATATTTATCTAGGAGACACGGCCCGTACACCTTATGGGACAAGGTCAAAAGAAGTTATTTACGAATTTACTACACAAGCAGTAGATTTTCTTTTCAAAAATAATTGTGAAATTATTATTTTAGCATGTAATACAGCTTCCAGTGATGCACTTAAAAAAATTCAACAAGAATATTTACCCAAACACTACCCCGGTAAAAAAGTATTGGGTGTATTAATTCCAACCGCAGAAGAAGCCATTAAGAAAACCTTGAACAAAAAAATTGGAGTAATTGCAACAGAAAGGACAGTTAATTCAAATTCTTTCAAAAAAGAATTATTAAAACTAAACCCTAAAGTTAAAGTTTACCAAAATGCCTGCCCTTTACTCGTTCCGATAGTAGAAACTGGAGAACAAAACTCTAATTTTACTGAAGTAATTATAGATAAATATCTGAAACCATTAATAAAAAAGGATATTGATACACTAATCCTAGGATGTACCCATTATGGAATTTTAGAAAGAAAAATAAAAAAAGTAGTTGGTAATAAAATTTTAGTTTTATCTGAAGCAAAAATAATACCTAAAAAATTAGAAATTTATCTAAAAAACCACCCTGAAATAAAAAAGATTCTCAGTAAAAAAAGAAAAATAATCTTTTACACAACTGATTTAACTGACAAATTTATATTGCTTGGAAGTAAATTCTTTGGAAAAAAAATAATAGCAAAAAAAATATCATTAAAATAACTTGAAATCAACAGCAAATAAATATAATATATAGATTGTGTAATTTTAAAATAAGTTTATTTTAAAATAAAAATATCCGCCCATAGCTTAGCTGGTAAAGCAGTCGGCTCTTAACCGAAAGACCGTAGGTTCGAATCCTACTGGGCGGACAAATTAGAGTAAAGCGATAATTTGCTCGCCCAGAGCAAATGAACTGCTTCATTTGCGTTAGGATTTGAAAGTCGGAATATATCGCGACTAAAAGAAGCGACAATGAGACGGGATCGCGAAATTTTGCGAATCAAAATATTTGTGACCTAATCCTACTGGGCGGACAAATTGCAAGAAAACTAAAATTAAATTAAAAACTAAAGTTAACTTGATTTAGATAACAAAGTCATATATAATAACACCATGTCACAAGATAGATTAGTAAAAATGGCTTGTCAGGATTGCAAAAGAATCAATTACTGGACAAGCAAAAACAAGAAACTAGTTGAAAGAAAATTGGAATTCAAGAAATTTTGTAAGTGGTGTCAAAAACACGTTTCTCACAAAGAAGTCAAAAAATAAAAAGTCGCTCAGCGACTTTTTTTAATACTTTCGATTTTTATCTATTTACCTTATAATAAGTCTATGGGTCTATCGGTTAACTGGTAAACCACTGGTCTCCAAAACCAGGACTGCAGGTTCGAGTCCTGCTAGACCCGCAAAGCAGTGAAAAGTCTAAAGAAAGCGATAGCTTTCGTCAGGACTCGAAAGGCATAGCGATGTGTGAGTTTGTCCGACCATAGGAAGGGTAAGACGAACACCGTGAGCCGGGCCTGCGAAAAATTTCCGTTAGGAAATTTATTTGTAGGCAAGTCCTGCTAAACCCGCAAATGAATACTCAAACAAGACTACTAAATATTAACTTTGATTCCTGTATAGTTAATGCTTCAGGAGTAAAAGATACTACTTTCAAAGAATTAGAAGTGTTAGCTAAAAGTAACTCTGGAGCTATTGTTATGAAAACTTGCACTATTAACGCAAGAGAAGGTAATCCAGAACCACGTTGTACTTCTACTCCTTTTGGTTTAATCCAAAGTATGGGCTGGCCTAATTTAGGATATAAAAAGTATATTGAATTTGCAAAAAAATTAAAAGAGAAGTGTAACAAACCAATAATCGCTAGTGTTGGTGGATTTTCTATCGAGGAATATAAAAAGATAACAAAAGCTTTTCAAGAAAGTGAAGTTGATTTGATTGAAATTAGTCTATCTTGTCCTAATTTAGAAGGTCATCCTCAAATTGGATATGACTTTGATGAAACAGAAAAATTATTGTCACAATTGGTAAATTTAGGAGGAAAACCAATAGGTCTTAAATTACCAGCTTATCTTGATTCGGTCTTACAAGAAAAGATGGCAAAAATAATCCTAAAATATAATATTTCTTTCATCACCTGTATTAATTCTTTGGGAAATAGTCTTGCGATTGATCCTCAATCAGAAAAACCTTTAATTAAACCAAGAAGTGGAAATGGAGGATTATCGGGAAATTATGTAAAACCAATAGCATTAGGTAATGTTCGTGGCTTCTATAATCTCTTGAAAGATAAAGTTTTTATCTTTGGGGTAGGAGGAATTAATACAGGAACAGATGTTTTTGAATTTCTTTTAGCAGGAGCAAACGCTATTCAAATTGGAACAACTTTTGAAAAAGAAGATTCTCTTTGTTTTCAAAGAATAGAAAAAGAATTAAAAGAAATTTTAAAAAAAAGAGGATATAAAAATTCTCAAGAAGTCACGGGAAAATTAAAATTTTTATAAATTATAAAAATAATTTCACCACTCTAATATCTTCAAACGAATATTTATTACCTAAAAGTTTTTTAACAGGTGTTAATTTATCGCCTTTAGTTTTTTTCCAAGCTTTTAAAATTTTTTCAAAATCTTTTATATCGCCTTTTAAATAATCCAAATTCGCTTTATCAGTTCCCTTTTCTTCAGCTAATTTTTCTAGATGACTAATAATAGTCCCTTCTGTTATTCCTCTTTCACGCGCCATATCTTCAATCATCATTTCTTTAACTACCATTTCTTTAGTTATGTCGTATGTAGAAATCTTTTCTTCTACAGGTATATCTATCACAGCATGCCCTAAAAATTCTTCTTTCAAATCTCCTCTCCTTTTTTTAGGAGTCACTTTTAATTGACGAACTACTTGTTCAGATTTTTTTTTTAATTCCTGATCAAAATCAAGAATATCCTCATTAACACTTAAAGCCATATTATTTATACCCTTCAAAAAAAGCCCTTCTAGAGACCTAACTCGAGATAGGGCAACGTAACCCATTCCAGCCACAAAAGACCTAGAAAGGTCAATTTCAGCCGCATCAAGACTCATTCCCTGACTCTTATGAATAGTAATAGCCCAAGCTAACCGTAGAGGCATCTGAGTAATTCTAGCCTTCACGGCTCCATCTTCATCTATATGCCAAGATTCGTTTTCAACAATAATTTCTTTTCCATTGTAAGTTCTAACTATGGGCAAACTCCCTTTGAAACCAACCACCACTCCTAGTGTTCCATTAACATAACCAACTTCAAAATTATTTTTTATAAACATCACTACTGCATTTTTTTTGAGATGTAATTCCTCCATGGCCAAACAACTTTTTTTTAAAATATCTGACAATTTTTTTGTACCAGAAAATTGCATTTGATAAATTTGAGGAAAGCCTTCAATTTTATCTAGTTCCTTCATATTCAACTGATCAACTTCTCTGTTATGAGTATATAATTTTGTCGGAATGATTTTAGTCTGTTTAGCTTTTTGTCGTTTTTTTAATAATTCCTGTGTCTTTTCACTAATTTCATTTTGTCTAATGTCATTCAAAACACTTAATAAATCATCTTCTAAACTTTGACGATATTGCTCACTTAAATAACAAATCTGCAAATCCATAATTCCCCAAACATCAGCCTTATAAGCAAAGCTACTTTCTGTGTCACCTTTACTGATAGGTGGTAATTGAAAGAAGTCTCCACAAAGAACCACCTGCAAACCACCAAAAGGGGCACTTGATTGTTTAAAAGCTCGACAGATTCTATCCACAGCATCTAATTGAAAACTATGTAACATAGATATTTCATCAATCACTAGAACTTTCACATATTTAAATTTTTTCTTTAAATAACTTTTTGTTAACAATTTTTCAATTTCAGATTCTGATAAATAATCTTTAATACCTAAACCAGACCAAGAATGAATCGTGGTTCCATTTAGATGAGTAGAAGCAATACCAGTAGAGGCAGTCACCCCCACAGGGATATTACTTGATTTAAGAAAATCAATATATTGATTTAGAACATAAGTTTTTCCACTTCCCGCAGGACCAGTTAAAAAAACATTTTTCCCCATTTTTAAAATTTCTAAGACTTCTAATTGCTTCATGATTACATATTCTCAACAGTTTCAATCCCCAACAAATTCAAACCATTTTTTAAAATTTGAGCAGAACCTTTGGCTAAAGCTAAACGAATCCCCTGTTCTTCTTCTTCTGATGCTTCCAGTACTGGGCAATGAGCATAAAAACTATTAAACCTTTGAGCTAATTCATAAAGATAATTACACATTGAATGAGGAGCAACTTCAGTTCCTGACCGATAAGCAACTTGTGGGTACCTCACTAACCATTTCAATAATTTTTCTTCATATTCTCCTACCCTAACACCGCTTAAATCTTGAGTATCTAAATCTTTTGATTTTTGAATAATCGATTCAGCTCGAACATAAGCATACAAAATATAAGGTCCAGAATAACCTTCAAAATTTACAAACCTCTCTGGATCATAATTAACATCCTTATTAAATTCGTGAGATAAAATTAAAAATTTCAAACCTGCTAAAGCGACTACTCGAGCAATTTCCCCTTTTTTATTGTCATCATAACTTTTCAATTCAGCAATTTTAGTTTTAGCCACTTTTAATGACTCTTCAAGAAGATCTGTTCCTTTAATATTTTTACCACTACGAGAGCTAGTTTTTTTACCATTCATTAATAGCCAGCCAAAAGAAAGATGAAAATATTTATCCTTAAACTTATCATCTAAAGTTTCTAAAACTTTAATCACTGCTTTAAAATGATCTTTTTGTTCAATAGCTGTAAGAGTAAGATTTAAATATAAATCTGGATAATCACCAAACTTTTGATAACCTAAAGCTAAATCTTTCGCAAAATAAGTTGGATTACCTTCACTAGTTTGTGCTACCCAAGTAGTTAATCCATCTTTTTCACCATTATAAATGATAGCTCCTTGGCTCTTTTCAAAAAGATCTTTCTTATTTTTATCTACGATCTTCTTAGCTTCTTCAAATACCTGACTCTCTGGATATTGTTTATCATAGACAACACCCAAATCTGCAAAAACAGCCTGTTGGTGTTCCAAACTCCACTCTTTTATTTTTTCATACAATTCAGTTTCAGAATTTTTGTTACCCTGATAAATATCAATATTTATTTTTCTAATAACTTCTTCATTATCATCAAAGTTTTCTGAAGCATAAACATAGGCATCAGCAATAAAATCCATCCTTTTATGCTTATCCCAAATCTCGAAGTCTTCAGGTAAACCTTTCTGCATTACTCCCCAAGTACACTTAGCAGTATGCATCCCGATATCTCCATAATAATTTGTTTTAACTACTTGATAACCCAAATTTTCTATCAACTGACAAACAGACAGACCAGAAATTGTTCCTTTAATATGACCGACAGTAAAAGCTTTATGAGTATTAGGTTGACCAAATTCCACCATTACTTGTTTAGATTTTCCTAAATTAAATTTACCATAATTTTCTTTCTTTTCTAAAATTTCTTTTAATTCAGAAACAAAAAAACTCGTTTTTAATTTAAAATTAAGATAACCCGGAGCAACAACTTCAACATTTTCAATAAGATCTGTTTCATGAATTTTTTCAGCAATTTCTTTAGCTATCTCTAAAGGATTCTTAGACAACTTTCCCGCTAAAGCTAAAGTATTAAGAGCATAATCTCCATAGGATTCTTCTTTTGGTCTTTCTATTATAATAGGAACATCATTACCATAATCTTTAACAGCTTCACCAATAATTTTAATCAACAAAATTTCTTCTAAAGGTTTAAGAGAATTTTTTGATTGTTTTAGTTTATCTTGTAAATTCATGCTATTAATAATAACATATTGTTTATGAAGAGGAAATTTCAAAGAAAAATAGAAGATTTTGTTTGTGAAAACTGTCACACAAAAGTTACAGGCAATGGCTACACCAATCACTGCCCTGTTTGTTTATGGAGCAAACATGTTGATATAAACCCAGGAGACAGAGCCTGTAATTGCTGTAGTTTAATGGAACCCATTTCTTTAGAAAACAAAAACGATAATCAAATTATCATCCACCGTTGTATTAAATGTGGGTACGAAAAGAAAAACAAAGTTGCTGAAAATGATAACCTTGAAGAACTTCAAGAATGGTAATATCATTTAAATCTCTTTACTAAATACTAAGATTAAGACTATAATATAATTAATATGATAAATGAAGAAAAAAAAATAAACTTAATTTACTGGATAAGTATTCCTATGTTTATAATAATAATTGGTGGAATTGGTTACATAACTTGGCTAGGAAATAACCATTTAAAATCCATAGATGAAAAATTCTCTTTAGTTGATTCAAATATTAAACTCTTAGAAGCTAATATAGCTTCAACAACAGACCAACTACAACAAGGCATCTTACAAACCTACACAGAGTTATCTTTGGCTATAGATAATGAAAAAGAAAATGTCGGTAATATTAAAGACCTTTTAGGTATTTACCAACAAGAAGTTGGAAATATCTCAGGTACAGTTAGTGATCTTGAAAAATTAACCAAAACTGATCCAGAACTATTACAAAAATATTCAAAAGTTTTCTTCTTGAATGAACATTATTCACCAGCTCGTTTAACCGAACTTCCAGATAATTATGAATATTTAGAATCAAGACATTCTAAGATTAGTACTGAAGTTTGGCCATATTTAGATAATATGATAAAAGCATCAATTGCCGATGGTCTGGAATTATACGTTTATTCAGCTTACCGTTCTTTTGATGAACAAAATGCCATTAAAAACCAGTATTCAATAATTTATGGTTCAGGTACAGCTAATCAATTTTCTGCAGACCAAGGCTATTCTGAGCATCAATTAGGTACTACAATTGACTTAATAACAACCGGCATAGGTGGAACTTTAGAAGGTTTCGATAAAACCATGACTTATAAATGGTTACTAGGAAATGCTTTCAAATACGGATTTGTTATGTCCTATCCTGACGATAATGGTTACTATGTTTTTGAGCCATGGCATTGGCGTTTTGTAGGAGTTAAATTAGCAACAAAACTACATAATGAAGAAAAAAACTTCTATGATTTAGACCAAAGAGAGATTGATGAATATTTAATCCATCTATTTGAATAGTAAATTATTTACCATCAAGCAAAATAAATTTTTAGTGATTTAAATAAAAAAGACCAACCTATTACTAGGTTGGTCTTTTGGTTACTAGGAGAAAACGAGGTTATTTTCCATTCGTGTCCGCTGTGTCCTCGACAGGAACTTTTTCGATGATACCGTTTAAAATGTCGAGAGCAGATTGAATCCGTTTGTTGATTGAAACTCCCGAGCTGTTTATAACCTCGATAAGCAGTTGCCGAGCACTCGCAATGGGCACTGACTGCTCCCGAATGATTTTTCTCAAGGAAGTTTCTTTCATCTTGAGAATCCCGTTGCTGTTATTAAGATCCCGATTTTTTTGTCCAAGAGCTTCAATCCTCTCAACTGCCAGCTTGGTTTTCTCTTCAGCCGTTTTAATCTGGTCGGCAGCTTCTTCCAAACCATCCTTCATTTCATGCAAGGCTCTGGACAGGTAATCTATCTCAGAATCCCTTCCGTTGACCTTTGCTTCTGACAAAATTTGGCCAGTAGATTTAATACCGGTATCAACATTAAACCTAGGCAACATCTCGTTAATCCTGTCTTCATCTATACCCATAAAGCCACCGGGAATAACTCTCTCAAACTTCTCTTTCTGACTACTCATTTTTCTCTCCTCCATATTTTGACCCTTACGAGTCGTTGATAAAAAAGAACTTCTACAAAACTTTTAACATTTAATCAGAAAATAATGTTATTGTCAAGAAAAAACCTCAATGCTGTTACATCGAGATTAAATATATTTATCCCTTATAAAAAACAATTTTAAAATTCAAAGCTCTCGCTTCGGATTTTAAAATTCTCTAGTTGGCAGTATGGGACGAAGTTGGAACTTTATTAAATTTTTGCTAAATTAAACACTTTTTACTTCAAGAGGTATTTCATGGCTTATTTTAAAACTTTTATCGTTTAATTGTTTTACTGATATTTTATATAAATAATCTCCAGGAATTGTATAAATAAAACTATCCATTCTAATCACAAAACGCATTTGCCTTTTATTTTTTTTAAAAATTAAAGGAGCTATTGTTTCTGTTAATATTTTTCCATTAGGATCAACAAGTTCTAATTTAACGTCAACACTAAATTCTTTATTATCAATGTCAATGTTTAAAATTCTCCTAAATAAAACTACAAGTTCATGATTAAATGGAAGTTTATTATTTTTATTTTCTTGGGGAAAAGCTTTTTCAAATATATTAATTTGACTAATAATATTAAAAAGAGAAATGTTATTAGATTCTTGGTCAATCGACGCAGAACTACAAATTAAACCCCATACAGGTCTAATTGAAAAAACCTTTTTTTTATCATTTTTCATCATAATTAATTATAATTTAATATTTTTTCTCTTGTTAAAGAATTAGAAGAAATGGAATCTAAATAAGGAGACAGAATATTTTTATGATTAATTATTTTTACTTCTCCTAAATTTTCAAATTTTCCGTTTACCAATGAAACACTAATAGGATGTTTAATCGAATTTAGTATCTCTATTCCAATAATTTCATTATTTTTATCATAATCAAAAATAAGCCAATCTTTTTTCTGGCTAGTTTTTACTACTTTAGTATTTTTTAAACAAATGTATTTTGCATCTGTTTTTTCATCATAATTAATTTTCATAGTAACAGGTTATAATTATTATTTTAGTTTTAATAATTTTGTAAATAACTATTAAAATTCTTTGATCTTCTAAAACTCCTTTTGTTTTTATATTACCATAAGATTGATTTTTAGTCTCAATAGGATTTTTTATAACCCTTTTGATTTGTTGAATTTCAAAACCACGAGACAATAATCTATCTTTTGCGTGATTTGATAATACTATTTTCATTAATTAAATTTTAGCATCTATATATCAAAAAACCGTGGAAATTGCTAATTTATGGACTAGGAATTTCAGTTACAAATATTTTGCTGTGCAAAATTTCGCGACCTCGACTCGGCTACAGATTTTTCTTCCTGAAAAATCTGGCTTCGCGCCTCCGTCTTTCGAATCCTATCCGACAAAGACAATTTTAAAATCCAAAGCTCTCGCTTCGGATTTTAAAATTCTTTAGTTGCCAGACTAGGATTCGAACCTAGATACCCAGCTCCAAAAGCTGGTGTCCTACCATTAGACGATCTGGCAATAATAATTGTTATATAAAATATCTAATATCCCTTCTTCATTGACGGGTCACCGATAAGATGACTACCATTAGCCTCGCCCGTGGCCGGGCTACGGCCGAGGGACGATCTGGCAATAATTACTATTCTACATTTTTTGTTAATTTTATCAACATTAACTCAAGTGGTAATTGAGAAATATAAGAAGATTTCGTTTGCAAAGAAACATCAATCAATTCGCTAATAACATTAGAATTAATATTAGAATCCTTTTTTTGACTCAGTTCTTTTAAGAAACTAAAATCTGTTTCAGAAAATTCACTTTCAAAAACTTTGTCTATCCCCTTAGAAAATCTTAACAAGAATACAGCACGCACCTTATATAAAACTAACTTTATTAATGTCTGTATATTTAAATTATTTTTTACTGCAATTTCAATGCTCTTTAAGCCTTTCTCTAAATCTTTTTCAGAGATAGCTAAAATAAAATCATTAACCATCTGACTACTTGGAACCCCTATTATTCTCTCTACTTCTTCAATACTAACCTTCTTATCTTTAGACGAAGACATCACTTTTTGTAAAGTACCTAAAGCATCTCGGAAAGAACCATCTCCCAATAGAGCAATTAAATCTTCAGTTCCTTTTTCCAAAACAAATTTTTCCTTTTTTGCTACTTCTAAAATAATCTCATTTAAGATTTTTTGAGAAGGTTTTTTAAACACATAGGACTGACAACGAGAAATAATTGTCTCTGGAATCCGATCTGGTTCAGTAGTAGCCAAAACAAAGACTACATGACGTGGAGGTTCCTCTAGAGTTTTCAAAAGAGCATTAAAAGCATCCTTTGTTAGCATATGTACCTCATCAATAATATAAACCTTATAAGGTGATTCAAATGGTAAAACATTTACAGCATCTCTCAACTCCCGAATAGCATCAATTCCGCGATTAGAAGCAGCATCTATTTCACTTAAATCATTATTAGTACACTTAATTTCTTGAGCTAAAATCCTAGCTACAGATGTTTTTCCCGTCCCTCTTGTACCTGAAAATAAATAAGCATGAGATATATTACCTAATTGAATAGATTTTTCAAGAGTATCTGTAACATGTTTTTGCCCCAAAACTTCTGAAAATTTTTGAGGACGATATTTACGATAAAGTACTAAATCTGACATATAGCTTATTATAACACAGTCAATAAAAACCGCTTAAATCCACATCTTTACCTTCAAAGCTTTTTGTGCAGCATCCTGTTCAGCCTCCTGTTTAGAAACACCTTCCCCTTCTGCTATTAATTTATTATTTAAAAATACTCCTATCCTAAATCTTTTATCATGATCAGGTCCAACTTCTTCTAAAACTTTATAATTAGGAGTAACTTTTTCAAGCTCTTGGGATTTTTCTTGAAAGTTACTTTTTGCATCCTGCCATAAATTTTTCTCCACCACTTCATCCACTTTATAAAGAAAATTATCAGCAATAAATTTTTGAGCAACCATGTAACCTTGATCTAAATAAACTGCCCCAATAATAGCTTCCACAGCATTGGCCATAATAAAATTCCTAGCTCTACCTGTATCTTTAGCTTCTCCTTTAGACAATTGTAAAAAATCATTAATTTCTAGTCTTTCAGCTACTTTTAAAAGCGATACAGTATTTACTAAAGCAGAACGATAAGAAGTCAAAACCCCTTCATTCTCCTGAGGAAATTTCTCAAACAAATGATGAGTTGTTACTAATTCTAAAACAGCATCACCTAAATACTCTAATCTTTCATTATGTTCAAGATTTTCTTCTTGATGTTCATTAATATAAGAACGGTGAGTTAAAGCCATTCTTAACAAATTTATGTCATTAAATTTTATCTTTATTTTTTCTTCAAATTTTTCAAAATCAATCATGTTTTCTTCTATTTTTCTTATTTTACAGAATGAATATTTTTTATCATTTCCACACCTTTATTAATTATTGGTCTTAAATCTTCATAGGTTTCAAGTTTACTTATTTTGTTTATTTCAAACCATTTCACATCATCAAGAGTACCTCTCTCTCCTCCATTTTCTTCTAACTCTAAAATCTTAAAGTCAGCCTTGGTTAAAAAATAAGTAACATTTCTCTTAGTTGGAGTACCTCCTTCTTTTGAACTATCTTCGTCATAAAGTGTTGCTACATATTGGTTAACATCTAACTTATCTTTAATAACTACATCTAGCCCAGTCTCTTCTTTGGCTTCTCTTACAACACATTCTTCTATGGTTTCATTTTTTTCTTTTGACCCTTTTACTAAAGTCCAATAGCCAAACACATTGTGAACAAAAGCCAAAAATATTTTACCATCTTTCTCTGTAAAAATAACAGTTCCTCCTAACTCTTGGGTAGGTAAATTTTCTTTACTAATTTCTTTTCGTTTATTCTTAAGACAATTATCAGAAGTTTCATATTTTCTTGGTTCCCCCAACTCTTTATAAATAGTACCAAGAACACCACTAATAAATTTACCACTGTTTTCACCACCAAAAGCCTTCGCTAACTCAATAGATTCATTAATAGCTACTTTAGGAGGAACTTCCTGCTTATCAGAAAATAAAAGCTCATAAATACCTATTCTTAAAATATTCCTGTCAACAACAGAAATTTTTTCAATTGGCCACTGAGGTGCAGCCTGCTGAATAATATTATCAAGATTTTCTTGTTCCTTTAAAATTCCTTTAATCAAAGATTTGGAAAAAGAATTGTCTTCAGACACGATAGCAAACTCTCTTAGATTACAATCTAAGATGTTAAATACTTCTGTTTCACTTTCTTTTCTGAAATCCCATTCGAAAAGAGTTTGTAAAACTATTGATCTTGAAAGGTGCCTATTCAACATAACCTTTTAGGTTAAAACTTTAAAAATACAAAACCCGTCTATTAACAGACAGGTTTAAAATTACTTCTCTTTTTTTGATAATTTTTTGGCATCTAAAGCCTCTACTTTATCATCTTCTTTTTTTGAATTTGGGTCTTGTCCAAGTTCCTTCATCTTAGTCTTTCTCCTTTCATTTTTCTTTTCTACTTTAGATTGAACATCAATAACTTGTCTTCCTCTATATTCACCACAAATTTGACAAGCGTGATGACGCAAATGAAAAGAACCACACTTTGCGCATTTAGAAAGTCTTGGTTCATCTATACCATGATGTGATCGCCTATTTTTAGTGTGACCACTTGTGTGTCTCATTCGAATTGACATATTAAGCATTATTATAGACCATTTTCACATAAATGCAACTAGTCTGACTATAATAAAAAACAGATTTTATCAAAAATAAAGCTTGTTAAACTATAATTCAAAAAAAGCTCCTGTTATTAAACTAATACCATAGATATTCTGAAATCTAACAAAACTTTGCTATAATACTTTCATGATTAAATTTTCTCATCTACATATTCATAGTCACTACAGTCTTTTAAATGCTCTACCTAAAATCAAAGATTTGGTTGCAAGAGCTAAAAAATACGACATGTCAGCTCTAGCTCTCACAGACAACGGTAATATGTACGCTACTATCAAGTTCTATCAAGAGTGTCTTAAACAAGGTATCAAACCAATTATAGGTGTTGATTTTTATGTTGCTCTCAAAACTCGTCGTGATAAAAGATCTGGTATAGATAATCGTAGTACTCGCTTAATCCTTTTAGCTAAAAATGAAATTGGTTATAAAAACTTAATTAAACTAGTTAGCAAATCTTTCCTAGAAGGCTTTTACTACAAACCAAGAATTGATAGAGAATTACTTGAAGAATATAAAAAAGGACTAATTTGTATTATGCCTCATTTTAGTGGCGATGTTTCCAGAGCTTTACAAGTCAATGATTTTGAAAGAGCTAAAGAAATAACTGATTGGTACAAACAAAATTTTACAGATTTTTATCTAGAAATAACTCATCACCCAGAAATTGAAGAACAACTAGAACTAAAAAAGAAGATTATTGATTTTTCCAAATCTGAAAGTATACCCCTAGTAGCATGTCAAGATGTTTATTATTTAGATCTAGAGGATAAAAAAGCTCGTGACATCTTAATGTCAATCCAAAGTTCAAATAGTAAACAGCGTAATGAAAAAGAAGATTTTTCTTTTATTAACCAAATGACTGCTAATGAATATTTTAAAGATACACCCGAAGCTCTAGAAAATATTCAAATTATTGTAGATAAATGCAACGTTGAATTAGAAATAGATAGTTGGTATTTCCCAGATATTGAAATTCCCAAAGGGGAAACCTATGATTCCCAGTTAAGAAAAACAACCTTTGCAGGCTTGCCAAAACGTGGATTAGAAAAAACCAAAGAAGTTGAGGAAAGGATTGAATACGAATTAGAGATTATTAAAAACAAAGGTTATTCTTCTTACTTCTTAATAGTTTCTGATTTAATCGTACATGCTAGAAGCATTGGTATCCTGACTAACACTAGAGGTTCTGCAGCAGGTTCCTTAGTTTCCTACCTTAATTTTATTACCAAAGTTAACCCACTAGAACTAAAACTCCCTTTTGAAAGGTTCATGAACCCTGGTCGTCCAGGAATCCCTGATATTGACGTAGATATCGCTGATATACGTCGCGATGATGTTATTGATTATATGAGAAACAAATATGGTAAAGACGCAGTTGCTCAAATTGGGACATTTGGAACTATGGCAGCAAGAGGATCTGTCAGAGATGTAACCAGAGCTTTAAATCATCCCTATGAACTAGGTGATAAAATAGCTAAACTAATTCCAATGGGTTCCCAAGGTTTTCCTATGACAATCTCTCGTGCTTTGGCTATGGAAAAAGACTTAGAAGATCTACATAAGAAAGATAAAGACGTTCAAGAAATAATTAAATATGCTAAAAAAATTGAGGGTTGTGCTAGACATATTTCTACTCACGCAGCAGGAGTCCTCGTTTCACCAACTCGAGTAGATGACTATACACCAATACAACTCGATAAAGACGGTAAAATTATTACTCAGTACGATATGTACACAGGAAACAGAGATGGTGTCGTCAATTTGCCAAAATTTGATATTTTAGGAATTAAAAATTTATCTATTTTAGCTAATGCTATTGATTTAGTAAAAAGATTAAAAGGAGTCAAAATCGATTTAGATAACATAGATTTAAAAAATAAAAAAACTTACGATATGCTTGCCCGAGGAGAAACCATGGGAACCTTCCAGCTAAATGGTCAAGGAATGACTCAATACCTAAAAGAATTAAAACCTCATGACATCTGGGACATCATGGCAATGGTAGCTCTTTACCGTCCAGGCCCAATAGCTTTTATTCCTGATTACATTAAGAGAAAGAAAAACCCTGACCTAGTCACCTATTTACATCCAGAACTAGAAAAAATTCTAAAACCAACTTACGGAATTATTATCTATCAAGATGATGTTATGCTTATTGCTGTTAATTTGGCTGGTTATACATGGGCAGAAGCTGATAAATTCAGGAAAGCTATGGGTAAAAAAATCCCAGAAATGATGCAAGAACAAAAAGACAAGTTCTTTAAAGGTTGTTTTAAACACGGAATAGAACAGAAAATAATAAAAAAACTTTGGGAAACCATAGAAACATTTGCAGCTTATGGTTTTAATAAAGCCCACTCAGCTTCCTATGGAAGAGTTGCTTACGAAACATCTTATATAAAAGCTAACTTTCCAATTGAATATATGACAGCTCTATTAATGGCTGACTCAGGAGACACTGACAAAGTTTCAGAAATAATTACAGAATGCAAAAGGCTTAAAATAGAAGTTCTTCCTCCTGATATAAATGAATCTTTTACTGATTTCACAATAGTCAAAAATGAACAAGGAAATGAAGCTATACGTTTTGGCCTTCAAACTATCAAAAATTTTGGAGAAGGTATTGCAAAAGCAATCATCCTTGAAAGAAAAACTAATGATAAATTTAAATCTCTAGCAGACCTTTTAGAAAGAATTCAAGATCGAAACTTAAATAAAAAATCATTAGAAGCTTTAACTAAATGTGGAGCCATGGACAAATTAGGAGAAAGAAGACAAATTATTGAAAATATGCCAGCTTTATTACAATACGGTAAAGATTTTGCCTTGAAACCAAAAGAACAAGATTCCCTTTTTAGTAATAATATGGAAATTTCTCAAATTACTCTTGAAAAAACAGGAACAGCTACTATGGAAGAAAAACTGACCTGGGAAAAAGAATTACTTGGATTATACATTTCAGGTCATCCTTTAGATAAATTTAGTCAGCAATTATCAAAAAGTAAAACTAATCTAAGTAAAGTAAAGAAAAAATCACTAGAAGGGATGACTACAGTGGTAGCCGGCATAATAGAAGAATTTAAACCCATTCTTACCAAAAAAGGAAATAAAATGGCTTTCTTAAAATTATCAGATTTTAGTGATACTATAGAAGTAGTTATTTTCCCGAAAATATTTTCAGAATTTCAAGAATTTTTAGAAATTGACAAGTGTATTTTAATTAAGGGAAAAATCTCAAAAAGAAGTGAAGACACGAGCTTAATTGCAGAAAACATAAGAGAATTAAAATAAATAATGTTTTAATAACTTAAATATTTGAGTTTTTAACAAAATTGATATAATATTTAACCAATCCAATAATATTGACCCTATCATCTAACCGAATTAGAATATCGCGGACATTGTCCTTAAACAAAGATAAAAACAATAATTTAAGAAAATTGAATAAATATAATATTGACCTTATCGTCTAACGGTTATTGGAATTAAAAGCCAACTGCTTGGTTTTTAATCCGATTTTTCTGAAAGAAAAAATTTCCGTTATCGAGAGAAACGAGATAGGAAATAGGGTAAGTCTTCGTAGAAGGCGATGTGCTTGCAAAAAATACAAAAAAGATAAATAATTAAAATTAATAATATTGACCCTATCGTCTAACGGTTAGGACATCGCCTTCTCAAGGCGGAAATCAGAGTTCGATTCTCTGTAGGGTCACAAAGTGTACTAAAACGATTTTCAAAACACTGAAACCCATTTTGAAGTCTATATTCCAACGTATTTTTAGAAACATAAAGTTCTGAAAAGATTATTTTAATTATCTTCTCTTTTTGCTGTGGATTTGCAAAATTGTAATAAGGCACAACGTTTTTTAGCAGTTCTGAAAGATTTACAATGTCCTTCATAGTTTCGTGCATGGCTTCATCTGAAACCTGTTCTCTATTTTGTAATTCCTTTAATTCATCATTTAATTTCTGTTCTTCATCTAAAAAGCCCTCGGGTGTATAAACTCCCGTCTTCAAAAGGATCAATTTACTTGTATTTAAGTATTTGAGATCTTCTCTAATTCTTTTCTTTCGACGCTCTATTCCATCGATGTCTTTCTGTCTCTTTTCTTCAACCATAGATATTTCGGTACTAAGACGTGCATCTATTTCCGCAAGTTCGTCTTCAATAAAGTATAGACTCTTGATAAGAGTACTTAATTTTTTTTCTATGAAATTAAAATTAAAATTCTTAAAGTCGTTATCACAACCATCTGCACACCTAGCATTATAGTATTGTATTCCTTTTTTCACATAAGGAGTGTATGTTCTCTTACACTTTGCGCATCTCATAAGCCCACGAAAAGGCAAATCTAATTTTTCATCATAGTGAACACTAACTTTTCTCTTTTTTAAAATAATTTGAACTTTGTTAAATAATTCATCGCTAATCAGTGCTTCATGACTACTACTTTTTATATAGTTACCATCACTACTAATTATTTTCCCAATATAAAAAGGATTGTTAAGTATTCTGCTGATATGATTTTGTATTATTGGCAAAGAAACTTTTTCTATCTCAACTGTTTCATCTTCCTCAGCCAGCATTTCTTCCTTTGTTCGTCTTTTCCTCATTGGCACAGTTGTAAGTCCCTCCTTATTCGCATATCTAGCAAGATCAGATAAAGTCCAGTCACCTTCAGCACACAATTCAAATAACCTCTTTATTATAGGAGCTCTTTCTGGATCAAAGGGCTTGTTGTCCATATTACCTTCATTTAAGTATCCTATAGGAGCCCGGTAAGTACAAACACCTTTATCTCTATTATTCCTTGTAGCTAACTTTACTTTTTCGCTCGTGACCCTTGAATGGTGCTGAGAAAACATTCCGTCAATATCCATATGCAAAGCCCCTGAACTTGAATCGTCATAAATTGCATAAACAAAATGAAAATCTACTCCTCTTCTCATCAATTTCCTAACAACAGTGTCATCTCCTTTATTCCGGCTTATCCGATCCCAACAAAGACAAACAACCCCTTTAAAATATCCTAGACTAACAAATTGAAGCATTTTTTGAAATTTAGGTCTATCAATTCTATACTGAACAATTCCTTCATTACTTATGGTAACATCATCATCTTCCTTAAAACCAGAATGTTTTTCAGAAATAATCCCATTGACACAAAAACCCTCAATTGTAACTGGTGCTATTAAGAGACTTCCTTTATTTGCAAATCGAGTGTTCTCTGCTCGTTGATATGAAATAGAATTCTTTTGGTTATTTGCCTCATCAGTGCTCTTACGATTATAAACAAAATAATGGTTTTTATATTTACCACTTTCAATCTCCTTTATTAAATTTTGTTCATTTTTGTTTGCTTTCATCTGTTTTAATAATTATACCATCTTTTATTTCATATCCAGAATTTTTCATTCCATCATGAATCTCCTTCAAAACCAGCCCTAATTTTTCAAGTGATTTAATCGTCTCATCTGACATAAGATAATTGCCACCATCGCAACAACCATCTAAAAAAGAAGGTTCAGGAGAAGTTTTATTCAAACACACAAAATTAAACTGTTTATTATCATTATCAGTAATTATTTTGACATTTATTTTTTCCTGAATTCCTCCCATATTTAGTTGCTTCTCCTAACCTTTTATTATTTACTCCCCCTTTAGGGGTATCTTTGCTCTATTAGAAGCTCTTTAGAGCGTTTTAACCTATCTAGAACGAAAGAAAAATTAAAACTCGATAGGGATATCATAAAAGGAAAAATACTGTTAAATAGAGCCTTGTGTAAAAATTTTGTATACAACCTCTATTTATTAATCTAGTGATTTTACTGAGTCTAAGTATTCTCTTAAAGCCCAGTCAACTAATTGAGACATGGTGACAAAAGTTCGTTTGGATTCTTCTTTTAACTCATCTCTTAAGCTACGATCAACTCTCAACATAACAGTATCTCTAAATTTCGTAACTTTATTCTTAACTTTATCTTTATTCTTAAACGAAACTCTGTCTTCCTTGTTTTCTGACATGACTTTCCTTACTTAATTAATAAAGCATTTCATATTTTTCATATCATATTGTTTACCCTTGTATACATTATATACCAGTACCACGAGGC